>DASXLN010000313.1:0-10453 GCA_036496165.1 Gaiellaceae bacterium
CCTCGAGCGGATCGCCGGTGCGCGCCAGGGGCGACCGCAGCCGGCCGCGCTCGACGCGGCGCTCGAACGGGCACGCGAGCAGGTCGAGGCGCTGGCCGCGACGACCGCCGAGCTCCAGTCCGGGCTTCCCGGAGCGATCGAGGACGGCCTGCGTGAGCACTTCCGGCCGAGCGCGCGTCACCTCGCCGAGGTGCGCGGGCTGATGAACCAGCTCATCCGCCGCCTCGAGCGGCTCGAGACCGACATGCTGGCCGAGCGCAACGCACGGGTCGACGACCTTGCGCTGCTCGTCGACCTGATCAGCTCCGGGTGGCGCAGTGCGAACGAGCGGCTCGCGCGCATCGAGGCCGCGCTCGAACAGAGCCGGGGCGCGGCGGTCGAGCCGCTAGCGCGTCGGCAAGATGAGTTCGAAGCGCGCGCCGAGCCCGGGCTCGCTGCGCAGGTCGATGCGCCCGCCGAGCGCGTTCGCGAGCTCGCGCGCGATCGCGAGCCCGAGGCCGGTGCCGGCGCCGTCGCGCGACCAGAACGGCCGGAAGATGCGCTCCCGCTCTTCGGGCGAGATGCCCGGCCCCGAGTCGGAGACGACGACGGACACGGCGCCGTTCTCGGCGCCGAGCGCGAGCGACACGCGTCCGCCCTCGGGCGTCCACCGGAACGCGTTCGAGAGGAGGTTCGAGATGATCTGGAGCACGCGGTCGCCGTCGGTGACGATCACCGGGCTCGCTCCGAAGTCACGCCGGTAGTCGATCGCGCGCTGGCGCGCAACCTCGCCGAATGCCGCATACGCGCGCTCGCAGAGCTCGCGCATGTCCACCTCCTCCTCGAGCACGGTGAAGCGGTGCGCGTTCAGCTTCGCGAGGTCGAGGACGTCGCCGACGAGGCGCTCGAGGCGCATCGCCTCCTCCTCGATCACGGCGAGCGACGACGCGTATGCCTCCGGATCCTCGATCACGCCCTCCCGCAGCGCGGAGACATGGCCGCGGATCGCGGTCAGCGGAGTGCGCAGCTCGTGCGAGACGGACATGAGGAACATCCGGGAGAGCTGCTCCGCCTCGGAGAGCTTCGCCGCCATGTCGGCGAACCGCGCCGACAGCTGCGCGATCTCGTCGTGGCCCTTCGGCTGCGGCACCTCGACGTCGTAGCTTCCGCCGGCGATCTCGTCGGCCGCCGCGGAGAGCTTCATCAGCGGACGCACGATGGCCCGGGTGAGATACGCACCGACGAACGCGGCGACGAGCACGCCGCCGCCGAACGCAATCGCGAGCCGCTCGATCAGCACGAGCCAGCTGCTGCGGAGCTGCGACGCCGGCTTGGCGACGACGAGGGCGCCGAGCACCTGCTTCCCGATCGTGACCGGCTCGGCGACCGCGAGATACTCCGTCCCGTCGTGATGGAGGGTCAGCGTCGTCGGCTGCCGGGACGAGAGCTCTTTCCGCGTCAGCGTCCCCAACGGCAGCGGCGGCAGCGGGCCGGCGAAGAGCGACGCGCCCGGGACGATCGGCACGTAGAAGATCTGGTCGCCGCCGATCGCCTTCCGGAGCGTGTCGATCGGCACCTCCTGCTGCCCCGCCTGGCTCGCGTACAGCGACACGATGCCGATCGACTCCGACCGCAGCTCGTGGATCGTGCGCGTGCGCGTGTAGCTCTGGAAGAACCGGATCGAGATGACCGTCGCGACGACGCCGGCGAGGACGACGCCGAGCAGGAAGAACGCTGGGAGCCGGAAGCGAAGGGAGCCGAGCACGTGCCCGACCTTACTCCGCTTACGCGGCGGAGTTCTCGCGCGTCGGAGCCGGGCTCACCTTGTAGCCCACGCCCCAGACGGTGACGATCGGCGACGCGTCTCCGAGCTTCCGACGCAGCTGGCGGACGTGCACGTCGACCGTGCGCGTGTCGCCGGCGAACGTGTAGCCCCAGACGCGCTCGAGCAGCTGGTCGCGCGTCAGCACGAGACCGCGATGGTCGAGCAGCTCCCAGAGCAGGTCGAACTCCTTCGGCGCGAGCTGGATCTCGGTGTCGCCGACCTTCGCCTCGCGACGGCCCGCGTCGACGGAGAGGTCGCCGTGGCGGATGACCGCGCTCTCGCGGTCGGTGCCGTGCGCGGTCGACCGGCGCAGGATCGCGCGCACCCGCGCGACGAGCTCCCGCGGATTGAACGGCTTCGTCATGTAGTCGTCCGCGCCGACCTCGAGGCCGATGATCTTGTCGACGTCCTCGTCGCGCGCGGTGAGCATGAGCACCGGCAGGTCAGTGCTCTGCCGTATGCGCTTGCAGACCTCGACGCCGTCGAGGTCGGGAAGCATGAGGTCGAGGACGACGAGGTCGGGCTTGTCCGACTCGACGAAGCGCAACGCCTCGTTGCCGCTCGCAGTCGTCCGGACGGTGAAGCCTGCGTTCTTGAGATAGGCCGCGACGAAGGACGCGATCGACGCCTCGTCTTCGACCACGAGCACCGTCTGCGGCTTCGTGGCCATGGTCGCTACCCGCCCAATGGGAAGGTGAGCAAGTCGCTCGGGACGGCAGGGAGCGAACGCCACGACCCGCCGTCGATCGAGTAACGACCGTCGGCGCTCGAGTCGGGCAGGCCCTGCATCGTCACCTTGCCGGTGCCGACGGCGAAGACGTCGACGCCCGAGCCGTAGATCCAGACCTTGTAGGCACCGCCGGCGGCCCGGAAGCGGAAGTCGCTGCCGACGAGCTTCGTCTTCTGGTCGTTCGGCGAGGTCTTCGTGAGATACGCGCCGTTGGTTGCGCTCGCCCCGATTCCGCCCGTGTTGTTCATGTCGTAGATGACGACGGTGTCGAGCTGGTCGGGCGAACCGGTCGACACGTGACCGATCGCCGTGCCGATGACCGACAGCGTGACGACCGGCACGCCGCGCGGTGCGGCGCCGTTCTGGACGACGAGCGTCCCGTCGGTCGCGGCCGCGCTCAACGCGAGCGCCGTGGCGGGCACCGCAAGCGCGATCAGAGGCAGGCAAAGAATGGCTAGACGCCGCATCTCGATTCAGAGTATCCCCAGGTTGCGTTTCCCGCCGTTGAGCGGTCCGTAAAGGTTGTGTTATCGGACGACGCCCTGCAGGACGGCGAATCCGACCCAGGATGCGACGAGCAGTGCGCCGCCCGCGCGCCCGACACCGCGGCGCCGGGCGAGCAGCAATACGACGAGCATGGTCGCGACGAGGAGCCAGATGCCGTCCGCTTTCTCGAGCCCACCGCGGCCTGCGACGGCGACGAACAGCGCCGGGATTGCGAGGCCGCCGACCAGGTTGATCGTGTTCGAGTTCAGCGTCTCGCTCACGAGAGCGGATCCGCGACGCGCGAGGCCGAGCCGGACGCCGGTGAACGCGTTCGGGATGCTCGTGACGACTGCGAGCACGAGCGTCCCGATCAGCACGTCCGGCAGTCCCGCTGCGTGACCGAGCTTCAGGCCGGCGTGCACCATCCCGATGCTGCCGAGGACGATCACCGCAAGCGCGGGTGGAATGAGGAGGAAGCCCTTGCCGCCGACGTGCTCCGGATGGTGCCGCTCCTCGAGCTCGCGCCGAAACGCGATCGCCGCGTACGGGACGAGGACGACGACGGCGATCGCGAGCGCGGCCCACGCCGGCACGACACCGAACGCGAGCAGCACCATCGCGACGGTGATCGCGAGCGCGACGCCCCCCTCGAGCGCGAGCGCGTCGCGCTTGATCTGCACGCTGCCGCACAGCAGCGCGCTGACGCCGATCATCGCAGCGATGTTGAAGACGTTCGATCCGACGACGACGCCGAACCCGACGCTGTTGGAGCCGCTCACGAGCGCTGCGATCGCAGTCGCGAGCTCGGGCGCGTCGGCGCCGGCGGCCGTCAAGAGCCCGAGCATGCCCTCCGGCAGTCCGAGCCTCGCGCCGACATGGTCGAGCCGCTCCGCGAAGATCGAGGCGGCGTACAGCGTCGCGGCCAGCGAGACGACGAACAGGATCGCGGCGACCCCGGTCGACATCGAGCTCAGTAGGTGTAGAAGCCGCGCCCGCTCTTGCGGCCGAGGAGACCCGCGTTCGCCATTGCGACGAGACGCGGCGGTGCCGCCATGCGCGGCTCTCGGAGCTTGTCGTACAGCGCTTCGCTCGCGTGCACGTGCACGTCGATGCCGACGAGGTCGAGCAGCTCGCACGGGCCCATCGGCCAGCCGGCGCCGTGCTTCATCCCGGCGTCGATGTCCTCGACGCTCACCCGCGCCTCGTCGAGCACGCGCACGCAGTCGTTGAGCAGCGGGATGAGCACGCGGTTGACGACGAACCCTGGAGTGTCGTGGCAGCGGATCGGATGCTTGCCGAGCGTCTCGGCGAGTGCGTACGCCGTGTCGAACGCGGCGTCGGACGTGAGCTGCGCGCGCACGATCTCGACGAGCGGCATGAGCGGCGCCGGGTTGAAGAAGTGCATGCCGACGACGCGCTCCGGCGACGACGTCCCTGCCGCGATCTCCGTCACCGACAGTGCCGACGTGTTCGTCGCGAGCACTGCATCGGGCCGGCAGATGCGCTCGAGCTCGGCGAAGAGCTCCTGTTTCGGCGCGAGCTCCTCGACGATCGCCTCGACGATGAGGTCGCAATCCTTCAGATCGGCGAGCTCGGTGGTGAGCGCGAGCCGGTCGAGATCGAACGACTCGATCTGGCCCTTCTCGACCTTGCGCGTGAGGAAGTGGCCGATGCGGTCGCGCGCCTTCTCCCCCAGCTCCGACGTCACCTCGCGCCCGACGGTGTCGATGCCCGCCTCGACACAGAGCTGCGCGATGCCCGCGCCCATCGTCCCGAGACCCACGACTCCGACTTTCATCGGGAGGAGCCTAATCGCGGGCCGAAGACCGCGATGACGGCAGCGGCGAGCGCGACGAGGCCGAGCGCGCCGCTGAGGCCGACGGCGCGCGCGAGGAAGCCGATCGCGGGGCCGTTGCAGAGCCCGCCGGAGTAGCCGGCAGTCGCGACGGCGGCGATGCCGGCGCCCTGGGCGACGCCGGGCGTCGAGCCGCCGACACGGAACAGCGCCGGCACGATCGCGGCGCATCCGACACCGACGAGCGCGAAGCCGATGAGTGAAGGCACCGGCGATCGCGTCGTGATCGCAAGCAGCGTCCCCGCCAAAGAGATCGCTCCGCTCCGCTGTGCAAGCCCGCCGATTCCCCAGCGCAGCAGCATGCGATCGCCGAAGAGCCGCGCCACACCCATCGCCGCCGCATAGGCGACGACGGCGCCGGCGGCGAGCGCCGAGCTCGCGCCCGCGGGCCCGTTCAGGAACACGGCGCTCCAGTTCATCGCCGCAAACTCGACGAAGAGCGCGCAGAACATCAGCGCCGCCGGCAGCGCGAGCGCCCCGCGCGGAAGCGCGAACCGCGCGCTCTCGCCGGTCGCAGCCGTCTGCGGGAGCAGCTGAGGCGCCGCGATCGCGACGACGAGCGCGAATCCGGCGGCCGCCGCAGGCATCTCGATGCGGACGCCCACACCGGCGGCCGCCGCGATCGCCGTGACGGCGGACCCGCCGAGGAGGCCGAAGCTCCACGCCGCGTGCAGGGGCGAGAGCAGCGTCCGGCCCATCCGCCGCTCGAGCTCGACGCCGTGAGCGTTCAGGGCGACGTCGGCTGTGCCGAGGCCGGCGCCGAAGACGGCGGCGACGGCGATGAGCGAGCCGAGCGACGGAGCGAAGGCGGCGACGCCGAGCATCACCGCGGCCAGGCCGAGGCCGAGCCCGATCGGCGCACGACTCCCCTTGTGCGCGGTGAGCCAGCCCGCGAGCGGCAACGCGAGCGTCGCCGCCAGCGTCACCATGAAGATGACGATCCCCAGGCGTCCGCTGTCGAGCGAGAGCCGGTGCTTCAGCGCAGGCAGCCGCGCGACCCAGACGCCGTCGATCGCGCCGAGGACGACGAACGTGGCGACGAGCGCTCTATGAGCGCGGGTCTCTACAGCCGCTCGACGACGCCGGCGATCGCCTGGCCGAAGCCGATGCACATCGCCGCGATGCCGTAGCGCGCGTTCCGCCGCTCGAGCTCGGAGACGAGCGTCGCCGTGATCCGTGCGCCGGTGGCGCCGAGCGGGTGGCCGAGGGAGATGCCGCCGCCGTTCGGGTTCACGTCGCCGGCCTCCCAGCGCTCGTGCAGCCCGGTGTCGGCGAGGAACTGGAGGACGACCGACGCGAACGCCTCGTTCACCTCGATCACTTCCATGTCGTCCCACGTGAGGCCGGCCTTCGCGAGCGCGCGGTCGCACGCCTGCGGGTTGCCGTGCAGCATGAGGTGAGGGTCGACGCCGGCGATGCCGAAGCCGAGGAAGCGTGCGCGCGGCTCGAGGCCGAGCTTCGACGCCTTCTCCTCGGACGCGATGAGGACCGCGGCCGAGCCGTCGACGATCTGGCTCGAGTTCCCGGCCGTCACCTTGCCCTCCGGGACGAACGCCGGCTGCAGCGACGCCAGCTTCTCCATCGTCGTCTCGCGCCGCACGGCTTCGTCGACCGCGAAGCGCGTGCGGACGAGCGTCGTGCCCGGGTCCGGAGACGGCAGGTCGAGGTCGATCGGGATGATCTCCTTCTCGAAGCGCCCTTCGTCGATCGCCCGCGCCGCGCGCATGTGCGCCTCGTACGAGTAGCGGTCGAGGTCCTCGCGCGAGAGGTTCCATTTCGCCGCGATCTCCTCGGCCGAGATGCCTTGCATGACGATGTCGAAGCGCTCGTGCACCGCGTCCGACATCGAGCCCCGGTTCGAGCCCATCGGGACGCGCGACATCATCTCGACGCCGCCGGAGATGACGAGGTCGAGCTGGCCCGACCACACCGCGGCCGCGGCGTTGAAATTCGTCTGCATCGAGGAGCCGCACTGCCTGTCGACGGTCGTCCCGCAGACCGTGACGGGCCAGCCGGCGGTGAGCGCGACGTTGCGGCCGATGTTCCAGGCCTGCTCGTCCACCTGCGACACGCAGCCCCACTGGAGATCCTCGACCTCGCCGGGATCCACCCCGTTCCGCTCGACGAGCGCATTGACGACCTGGGCCGAGACGTCGTCGCCGCGGATGTGCGAGAGCGTCCCGTTCTTCTTCCCGATCGGGCTCCGGACGGCGTCGACGATCAGGGCATCTGTCCTTTGCGCGGTCACCCCATTACTGTAACTGCGTCGTGCTCCGCGAGCTGTCGCTGCCGGCGGGCCGCAAGCTCACCGCCGAGCGCGGACAGTGGCACGCCGAGGCGCTCGGCGAACGGCTCGCGACGGAATAAAACGACGCTCGCGCGCGTCTTAATACGTATGAGCGCAAATCCGAAGGTCGACCTGCTGCGGCAGGTCCCACTGTTCCAAGGGCTGTCGGCGAAGGAGCTCTCCGGCCTCGCGGCGGTCGCCGACGAGATCGACGTTCCCGCCGGCCGCGCGCTGACGCGCGAGGGCCTTTCCGGGAAGGAGTTCGTCGTCCTCGCGGAAGGCATCGCCGACGTCGAGCAGGACGGCGAGGTCGTCAACACGCTCGGCCCCGGCGACTATTTCGGCGAGATCTCGCTCGTCACCGGCCTGCCGCGGACCGCGACCGTGACGACGAGGAGCCCGTCGCGTCTGCTCGTCATCGCAGCGCCGGCGTTCCGGTCGCTGCTCGATCGCACCCCACGGCTCCGGCAGCGCGTCACCGCCAGGGCAGCACTCCGGCTCGCAAGCACCAGCTAGCTCGGCCTCGGGACCTTCGGCCGCTCCGCGTGCGCGAGCCACGTCGGAGCGGCAAGCGCGAGCACGCGCCGCTGGCCCTCCGTCTCGCCGGACCCGAGCTCGCGGAACGTGTACGCGACGTCGCCGCCAACGACGACGAGGCCGTCGGGCGTGTCGACGAGCACCGACTGGTGCCCGCGCGTATGCCCCGGGGTCGGCAGGAGCCGGATTCCGGGAAGCACCTCCGCCTCGCCGTCGTGCTCCATATAGGTCGCGCCGTCGAAGTGGACCCAGGCCTTCGGCGCGCGCGGCGCTTCGAGCTCGCGACGCTGGACGTGGATCGGGACGCCGGGGAAGAGCCGGTTCCCGCCGCAGTGGTCGAAGTCGAGGTGCGTGTTGACCACGCAGACGACGTCGCGGGGAACGTTGTCCGGCATCGGGACCGGCGTCCACTCCTCATCCAGCTCCGGCGTCGAGTCGATCATCCCCGTGTCGACGAGGACGACGCCGTCCACGTGGTGGATCGCGTGCACGAAGACGGGGAAGCCCTTGACGGTCGCGGCGAGGTGAGCAGTGATCACCTGCGTACACTCACACGTCGTGATCGAGGTCCGCTCTCCGTACTCGGGTGAAGTCGTCGGGCAGGCGCCGAAGAGCGGTGCCGACGACGCGCGTCGCGCCGTCGACGCGGCGGCCCACGCGCTCGAGCGCCCGCTGCCCGCGCACAAGCGCGCCGAGATCCTCGTCAAGGTCGCCGGCCTGATCGGCCGCCGCCACGAGGAGGTGGCGCGAACGATCTCCGCCGAGGCGGGGAAGCCGATCAAGACCGCGCGCGTGGAGGCATCCCGCGCAATGTCGACGTACACGTTCGCCGCGGTCGAGGCGCGCAAGCTCGTCGGCGAGATGATCCCGATGGACGCTGCGCAGGCCGGCGAGGGGAAGCTCGCGTTCACGCTTCGCCGTCCCGTCGGCGTCGTCGGTGCGATCTCGCCGTTCAACTTCCCGTGCAACCTCGTCGCGCACAAGATCGCGCCTGCATTGGCCGCGGGCTGCCCCGTCGTCCTCAAGCCGGCGAGCGCGACGCCCCTGTCGGCGCTGCTGCTCGCCGAGCTGGAGCACGAGGCGGGCCTGCCCGAGGGCTGGCTCACCGTGCTCGTCGGCCCCGCATCGGAGATCGGCGACGTCCTCGTGGAGGACGAGCGTGTACGACTCATCACCTTCACGGGCTCGAGCGAGGTCGGCTGGAAGCTGCAGGAGCGCGCGCCGCGCAAGCGGGTGAAGCTCGAGCTCGGCAACTCCACCCCGGTGATCGTCGCCGCGGACGCCGACGTCGAGACCGCTGCGGCGAAGCTCGCCGGCAACGCGTTCTCGTTCGCGGGACAGAGCTGCATCTCGGTGCAGCGCATCTACGTCGAGCGCTCCGTCTTCGACGCGTTCGTCGCGGCGTTCGTGCCGAGGGTGGATGCGCTCAAGGTCGGCGACCCCGCCGACGACGACACCGACGTCGGACCGGTGATCGACGCGGACGCCCGCGAGCGCATCCTCGCGTGGATCGACGAAGCCGACGGCGACGTGCTCACCGGCGGCGAGCATGAGGGCCTCATCCGCCCGACCGTTATCGCGAACGTCTCCGACGACGCGAAGGTGAGCTGCCAGGAGGTCTTCGGCCCCGTGTGCATCGTCAACCCGATCGGATCGATCGACGAGGGCATCGACCGTGCGAACGGCACGCGCTACGGCCTGCAGGCGGGCGTCTTCACCGCCTCGATCGACACGGCGCTCCGCGCCGCGGAGCGGCTCGACTTCGGCGGCGTCATCGTCAACGAGGCGCCGACGTTCCGCTCCGACCAGATGCCGTACGGCGGCATCAAGGACTCCGGCAACACCCGCGAGGGGCCGGCCTACGCGGTTCGCGAGATGACGGAAGAGCATCTCGTCGTGGTTCAACGCTGACGAATCGGGAAGAGAAACACCATGATCGGCGTGGGAATCGCCCTCGTCATCCTGGGGATCGTCTTCCTGTTCATCGTCCCGTGGGTCGGGATCCCCGTCGGCATCGTCGGGCTCGTGCTCGCCGTCCTCTGGCTCGCGGGCTTCGGCCGGCGGGCTGTCCGCGGCGAGCGGCCTGTCGAACGCCGCTACTAACGAGTTAGAGCGGCGCGCCGGCAAAGCCGGCCACGCCTTTTATGGTCGGCATCGACAAGCGATGCCTTATTGTCGTGGCGATGCCGCTCCTGCCGGGCTTTCGTCGCGCGAGCGCAGAGGCGCCGCCGGCTCCATCCGCCCGCGCGATCCGCCGCAGCCTGCCGCCGATCGGGCGGCTCCGGCGCGAGCGGCGGGAGCTGCTGCGGACGAGAGAAGAGCGGCTCCGCGACCTCGGCGGGCTCATGCTGGAGATGTTCCGCCGCGACCAGTTCCGGCGGGAGCTCCTGCTCGAGCGCTGCGCCCACCTCGTTGAGCTCGAGGGCCGGCTCGCGGAGCTCGACACGCTCATCGCCGCCGCCCTCTCGCGGGGCCGGGTGCGGCCGCCGGTCCGCTGCGAGTGCGGTGCCGCGGTCTACTGGGGCTCCCGCTTCTGCGCGCAGTGCGGCCGCCCACTCGAGGCCGGATGAGCCCGCAACGCGAGGATCGGTACTGCCCGAAATGCGGCGTCGCCTACGAGCCGCTCCAGGAGTACTGCCTCGAGTGCGGCGAGCGCCTCCCGACGAACCGGGGCACGGTCGGGCTGCTCGCAGCCGCCTGGCAGCGCCGCATTCCCTGGTATCCGGGCGACTGGGTCTGGCCCGCGCTGCTGTT
>DASXLN010000314.1:0-2667 GCA_036496165.1 Gaiellaceae bacterium
CTGCGTCGCGACCTTCACCGAGATGTCGCCGATGGAGAAGAAGAGCCCGCCGGCGATGCCCTCGGAGACGGCGATCGCGCCGAAGCGGCGGCCGGCCGCGACGATCAGCACGGCGGCCGCTGCGGTCGCACCGAGCCAGAGCTCGATCGCTGCGCTGCTTCCGCCGCCGCCTTCCCCACTGCCGCCGGCGAGCGAGATTGCGAGCGCGACGAGACCGACGATCGAAACACCGACGCCGACGAGCTCGTGACGTGGAAGCGCGCGACCGCCGACGCGTGCGGAGACGAAGGCAAGCACGCCGATGCCGCCGGCGGCGAGGCTCTGCACGAGCGTGAGCGGCGCGAACGCGAGCGCGACGACGTAGAGCGTGAAGCCGGTGCTCTCGAGTGCGAAGCCGCGCAGCCAGCGCTGGTCGGTCAACAGGTGGCGCGCCGACTGCACGGGATGACGCGCAGAGAGCTCCGGCAGCGCCGCGACCGCGTCGTGCTCCCGGAGGTACGCGATGTTCGTGAGCGTCGTCGAAGCGAGCGCGAGCGCGACGGCGACTCCGGTCTCGGCCGTCATCGCAGGTACGAGACGCCGGAAAGCGCGCCGCCCGCGATCCCGGCGCCGATCGCGCCCGCTGCAAGCACGCGCGTCGCCGTTCCGGGAATCGTCGAGAGCACGAATGCGTGCAGGAAGACCTCGCCCTTGCTCAGGCCGACCGCGAGACCGATGAGGCTCAGCCACAGCGCGGCCGGGACGCGCGCGGCGCGCGGCCCGAACCGGAGGACGGCGACGCCGGCGGCGGCGAACGCGAGCTCGTCGAGGCCCGCGATCCACGTTCCGGGCGACGCGTACGCGCTGAGCGCGAAGCCGAGAGCGACGGCGATCGCCGCCGTTGCCGACACGAGCCCTGCGGCGGCGGCAGACCGTGTCGCCGCGACGCCGAGGCCGACGGCCGCCGTGATCGCGAGCCAGAGCCAAAGCGTCGGCCGCGTCAGCCGCTCGGTCACACCGACGATGACGCCGAGCCGCCCGTCGACCTTGATCGGGATGCTCCAACGGGCGTTGCTGGTCCGGACGTCGTGCCACACGGCGGACCGGCCGTTGACGGTGACGCGCGCGGCCTGCGCCGTGGGCGAGCTCGTTGCCGCCGCCGAGCCGAGGCGGCCGACGCGCAGGAGCGGGTCGCCGAGGTAGCCGTACACGAGGGCGCTGTGGCCCGGCTGCACCCGGAGGTGGATCGCGCGATCACTCTGATAGACGCCGACGGACACGGGGCCGACCGGTCGCGTGACGAGGCGGGCGCGGAAGTCGACCGCCACCGTCCCGGTCCGGAGGTGCGCGGCCGCCGCGGGCGGAAACAGGAGCACGACGGCGACGACGGCGGAGAGCTTCACCACAACCGTGGGACGCTACCCTTCTCGTCTGTGAAGCGGTACCACGTCACGACGTTCGGCTGCCAGATGAACGCGCACGATTCCGAGCGCATCAAGGGCATGCTCGAAGAGCTCGGTCTCGGTGAGGCGGTGTCGCAGGCCGAGGCCGACGTCGTCGTCTTCAACACCTGCACGATCCGCGAGAAGCCGGACACGAAGCTCGCTGCCTACCTCGGCGAAGCGGGGGCGCGCAAGCGCGAGCATCCGGGCACGGTCATCGCCGTCGGCGGATGCTACGCGGAGGCGCAGCGCGAGCGCATCTTCTCGCTCTACCCGCAGGTCGACGTCGCATTCGGCCCGGGCACGATCGCGCATCTCGCGGAGTGGCTCGGAGCCGGCGGCTTCGGCGTCGCGCGCGGAGCGTGGGGGACGGGCGACGAGCGGGCGTTCGCGGCAACGCTGCCCATGCATCGCGAGCGCCGCTTCCAGGCATGGCTCCAGATCTCGATGGGCTGCAATTCCGTCTGTTCCTACTGCATCGTCCCGGCCGTGCGCGGACGGGAGGTGTCGCGGCGCCCGGGCGAGATCCTCGCCGAGGTCGAGTCGCTCGCCGCGCAGGGCGTGCGCGAGGTGACGCTCCTCGGACAGAACGTCAACTCGTACGGGCGCGACCTCGGCACCGACTTCGCGCAGCTCCTGCGTGCGGTCGACGCGGTCGACGGGATCGAGCGCATCCGGTTCACGAGCCCGCATCCGAAGGACTTTCGCCGGCCGGTGATCGAGGCGATGGCGGAGTGCGCCGCCGTCTGCGAGCACGCGCACCTGCCGCTCCAGTCGGGCTCGACGCGCGTGCTGAAGGAGATGCGGCGGACATATTCGCGCGAGCGGTATCTCCGGCTCGTCGAGGAGATGCGCGCGGCCATCCCGGACGTCGCGCTCACGACGGACGTCATCGTCGGCTTTCCGGGCGAGACCGAGGACGACTTCCGGGACACGCTCACCGCGGTCGAGGAGGCCGGCTTCGACACCGCCTTCACCTTCGTGTACTCGCCTCGCGCGGGGACCGAGGCTGCTGCGCGGACCGACCAGGTTCCGGACGAGGTGAAGCGCGACCGCATCGAGCGTCTCGTCGACGTCGTCCAGCGCGTCGCAGCCGACCGCAACGCCGCACGCGTCGGGCACGTCGAGGAAGTCCTCGTCGAGGGAGCGAGCCGGACCGACGCCGCCCTCCTGAGCGGACGCACCCGGCGGAACACGACGGTGAACTTCACCGGCGATGCAGAGCCCGGCGATCTCGTCGAGGTGC
>DASXLN010000315.1:0-1939 GCA_036496165.1 Gaiellaceae bacterium
CACGGCGACGCCGACCGGGACGTTGATGAAGAAGATCCACGGCCACGAGAACGCCTGCGTGAGAACGCCGCCGAGCACGAGCCCGACCGCCGAGCCACCGGAGGCGATCGCGGCCCAGACGCCGAGCGCCTTGCCGCGCTCCTTGCCTTCGGCGAAGGTCGTGCTGATGATCGCGAGCGCAGCCGGTGAGATGAACGCCGCGCCGAGCCCCTGCAATGCGCGCGTGCTGATCAGCCAGGTCGAGCTCGTCGCGAGCCCGTTCAGAAGCGACGCGGCGGTGAAGACGACGACGCCGGCGAGGAAAAGCCGCTTGCGGCCGAGCAGGTCGCCGGCACGGCCACCGAGGAGCAGGAAGCCGCCGAAGACGAGCGCGTACGCGTTGACGATCCACTGGAGGTTGGCCTCGCTGAGCCCGAGATCCTTCTGGATCGAGGGAAGAGCGACGTTCACGACCGTCGCGTCGAGGATGACCATGAACTGCGCGAGGCAGACGAGGACGAGGATGACCCAGGGATTCGTCGAGTTGCGCATGGAGCTCCTATTCGGCAAGCGGACTAGTCAGTCCGGTTAGCGTACCTGCCGCCTACCGGCCCATGTCAGCAGCGCTCGGACCGACGCAGGACGCCGCGCAGGGAGCCTGAACTACGATCCTGTGGTTGTCATGTGTCAGCCGCACGGCCGCGCGATCGCGCCGTAGGCGGGGAAGGAGCAGAACGTGCCGTCGGGGGTAGATCGCCCGCGTCGTCGAAGCGCGACCTGGCTCGGCGACCACAAGCAGCGCATCCTCTACGCCCTCGCGGCGACGTCGCTCTGCGTCGCTCTCGCGGCCGGCGTCATCGGCGGCTTCAGGCTCCACCACGCCGCCGACGTCGAGCGGCAGGCTTTGCGCACGCAGGAGCTCGCCGGCGCCGCCGCCGAGCTCGAGGACTTTCCGACGCGGGCCGAGTCCGAAGGCGTCTCGAGGGAGCTCGTAGCCGACGAACGCAACGCGCTCGCGACGACGAACGCGCGCTTCCGTATGGTCGGCGCGCACGACGCTGCCGAGGGCGGGCGCCTGAGAGAAACCTTCCTCGCGTACGTCAAAGCCTCGACGAACGCGTTCCAGCGAGCGGCCGCCGGCCAGACGGCGACCCGGCAGCAGCAGGCGAACGTCGAGCGCGCGCTCATCCGCTTTCAGTCGCTCATCGCGGCCGAGACGAGCCGCTTGGCTGCCGAATCGCGCGTGACGAACCCGAAGGCGAGGACTGCGCTCATCACCGCTGCCGGCGTCGCCGGGCTGCTCGTCATCTTCCTCGTGCTGCAGTTCGAGCTGCAACGGCGGGCCGGGCGCATCGACCGCGACAACGCGCGGCGGTCGCACGAGCTGAGCCAGCTGCGAGAAGAGTTCGTCGCCACCGTCTCCCACGAGCTGCGCACGCCTCTGACGTCGATCATCGGCTACCTCGATCTGATCGACGACACGGAGACGACGAACCTCACCGAGGAGCAACGCGGGTTCCTGACGATCGTCCAGCGGAACGCCGACCGGCTCCACGACCTCGTCGGCGACCTCCTCCTCGTCGCCGAGGCCGACGGAGGACGGCTTGCCCTCGACGTCCAAGCCGTCGACCTCGACGCACTCGCGAGCACCTGCGTCGAATCTGCGCGGCCGGCGGCGGACGCACGGCAGATCGAGCTCACGCTCGTGCACGGCGGCGTGCACGAAATCCACGGTGACCCGGTCCGGCTCGAGCAGATGATGGACAACCTCATCTCGAACGCGATCAAGTTCACTCCGGTCGGCGGCCGTGTCGCCGTGCGCACAGTGGCGAATCACAGCCAGGCGCTCTTCGAGGTGAGCGACACCGGGCCGGGCATCTCTACCCCGGATCAAGCCCACCTCTTCGACCGCTTCTTCCGCACGCGGGACGCGATCGACCAGGCCGTCAAGGGAACCGGC
>DASXLN010000316.1:0-11847 GCA_036496165.1 Gaiellaceae bacterium
GACAACGTCATGACTGCGGCGAAGAAGGACGGCCTCGAGGTCCTGACGACGGTCCTGAACTACGGGAGCAAGACCACGCCCTTGAGCGACGACGACCAGAGCTCCTTCGCCGCGTTCGCGGCGTCGGTCGTCCGCGTCACCGGTGTCAGACACCTCATCGTCGGCAACGAGCCGAATCTCAACCGCTACTGGCTGCCGCAGTTCGACGAGAGCGGCGCCGATGCCGCCGCCCCGGCGTACGAGTCGCTGCTCGCGCGCACGTACGACGCCGTCAAGGCCGCGAGCCCGAGCGTCGAGGTGATCGGCGGCGCTCTTGCTCCGCGCGGCGGCGACGTCGCCGGAGGAATCCGGCCGACGCACTCGCCGACCGTCTTCATCGCCGACCTCGGCGCCGCCTACCGGGCGAGCGGACGCGCGACCCCGATCATGGATGCGATCTCTCTCCATCCGTATGAGGAGCACTCGAGCATCGCGCCCGCCGACGGCATCCATCCGAACACGTCGACGATCGAGCTCGCCGACTACGGCAAGCTCGTCTCGCTGCTCGGCCAGGCGTTCGACGGGACCGCCCAGCGCGGCTCGACGCTGCCGATCTACTTCGACGAGTTCGGCGTCGAGTCGCAGATCCCGCCCGCGAAGCAAGCGCTGTACACGGGGACCGAGGTCGCGGTGACGGAGCCGGTCGACGAGGCGACGCAGGCGGCGTATTACAAGCAGGCGATGCAGCTGGCGTTCTGCGACCCGACGGTCAAGGGCCTGTTCGTCTTCCACGCCGTCGACGAGAAGGCGATGGCGGGCTGGCAGTCGGGGCTCTACTACCCCGACGACACGCCCAAGACGAGTCTCCCGGCGGTGCGAACGGCGATCGGGCTCTCGGCTCGCGGCGTCATCGCCGCGTGCCCGGGGCTGCTCCTCACGCCGCACGCGCACGTCGCGCAGGCCGGGGCGGTGCTGACGCTGACGTGCGACATCGACTGCTCCTTCGTCGCCCAGCTCTACCGCGGCACGGGCAAGCTCCTCGTGTCGAAGCGCGGCCGCGCCGTCGGCGGCCGTCCGACGACGCTGCCGCTGCGCGTTCCGGTGGCACAGGCGACGTACCGGCTCCGCCTCTCGGTCGTCGCTCCGGTCAATCCGGGACCGGCGGGACTTGTTCGGCGCGTCGTCGCGCCGGGGTAACCTTCGACGCGTGGACGGCCAGTACGTCGCGTATACGTTCTACCGCGTCGATCCGGCGTGGCGGCGCCTGCCGATCGACGAGCGCCAGGCCGGCAAGGAGGCGTTCGCCGACGCGGTCGAGGAGCTGACGGAGCACTTCGACGCGCTGCGCTGCTACACGACGACCGGCGTTCGTCCCGAGGTCGACTTCTTCCTCTGGAAGATCACGACGCGATACGAAGACCTGCTCGAGCTCGGCACGGCGCTGAACGGGACGCCGCTCGCGGCCTGGCTCGAGACGCCGTACTCGTATCTCGCGACGACGAAGGCGTCGTCGTACACGAGCGCGCGGAAGCCGCGGAAGATCATCCCGAAGGGCTCGCCGTACCTCGTCGTCTACCCGTTCGTAAAGGTACGGCCGTGGTACGCGCTGCCGCCGGAGGACCGCCAGCGGGCGATGGACGAGCACATGCGCGTCGGCCACGAGTTCTCAACGATCCACAACCACACGACGTACTCGTTCGGGATCGACGACCAGGAGTTCATGACAGCGTTCGAGTGCGACGAGCCGGCCGACTTCATGCACCTGATGCTGACGCTGCGCGAGAGCGAGGCGTCCCGCTACACCGAGCGCGACACGCCGATCTTCGTCGGCAAGCACGTCCCGCTCCGCGAGGCGCTCGCCGCGCTCGACGGAGCGTCGATCCGGGCCGAGGCGTAGCTCCTAGATGTAGGTGTGCTGGTCGCGCCACGTACGCCACATGGCGAGGCCGCAGAGGACGAGCACACCGAGGAACGCCAGGATCTGGATGCCGTGCGCGCCGCCGTACCAGTCGACGCCCAGGTCGGCGAGCGCGAGCACGGCCGCGCCGTAGAAGACGACGCGCGCGCGCGTCGACCAGGCCGCGATCTCCTCCCGCCGCTCGCGCCACATGAGGTAGACGAAGAACGCGATCGCGAGCAGGAACGCGATGCGCGCGAGGATGAGCAGGGCGGTCAACGTCGCCTCGAGCTGGAGCACGACGATGACGGCGACGATCGCGAGGATGATGAGGAACCCGCGCAGGGTCGCGTTCATCCGGGAGAAGAACGAGCTCATGTGCCGGTCATGTACGCGCGCACTGCCAACGCTCCTGCAACCAGGGTAGCGCCGGCGAACCAGCCGAGCCGGGCGCGCCGGTCCGCGGGGGCGTAGAGCCACGGCGCGAGCACCGCGAGGAGCGAGAGTGTCCCGTACAGGTAGTGGAGCCTGGCCGGCGCGCGCTTGTGCTCGGAGAGGAGCAGCAGGCCCAGCGCGACCTGCGCGACGAGGACCGACTGGGCGAGCGCGAGGAGGTGCGTGACGATCGCGCGCGGCTCCCGCTTCCGGAGATAGGTGAGGCCGGCAACGAAGGTCGCCCCCCATGTGACCGCGAGGACGACGAACGCGACCGTGTGGTGCACCGTGAGCATCCGGCGACGATGATCGCAGAGGGACGGGAAGCGCAGCTTCTAGACGTATCGTTCGGCCGGCGGCCCGACGATTTCCATCGCGTGCGCGGATGCAATACGAGCCAGGTCGCCCTCGGTGACATCCGCCCGGCGAAGTGCTGCGGCAAGGTCGTCGAAATACCCGACCATCGACGCCGGGAAGTAGAGGTTCAATTTTCGGCTGGCGACGCTCCCCGTTCGGAACCCGTGCCGAACGCCTTGCGGAATGAAGATGAACGAGCCGGCCGGGCAGACGATCTCTCGATCGTCGAGCAACATCACGTACTCACCCTCGAGCACGTAGAACGCCTCGGCGCAGTCGTGGTGCACGTGCGGCGGCGGCCCGAAGCCGGGCGGCTCCTCGGTCTCGAGCACCGAAACGAGGCCGGCGGTTCCGTGCCCGTCCGCCTTGACGTTTACCGCGAACCCATCACCGAGATCGATGGGGCGTCCTTCACCGGGTCCGAAAGCGTACGCGGACATCGGGCCGAGGTTTGCATGCCGACGTGCGGGCGTCAACGACGGCTACGCTCACACCATGATCGCGGAAGGAACGCCTGCCCCGGATTTCACGCTGACGTCGGACTCGGGCGACGAGGTCACGCTCTCCGAGCTCCGCGGCAAGCCGGTCGTCCTCTACTTCTATCCGAAGGACGACACACCCGGGTGCACGACGCAGGCGTGCGGCATCCGCGACGCCTGGGGCGAGTTCGAGCGCGCCGGCGCCGTCGTTCTCGGCGTCTCGCCCGACAGCGAAAAGTCGCACGTGAAGTTCCGGGACAAGTACAACCTTCCGTTCACGCTCCTCGCCGACACCGATCACGGCGTCGCCGAGCGCTACGGCGTCTGGGGCGAGAAGAAGTACATGGGCCGCGCCTACATGGGCGTCAGCCGATCGACCTTCGTCATCGGCGAGGACGGGACGATCAAGAAGGTTTTCGAGAAGGTCAAGCCGGACACGCACGCAGACGACGTGCTCGCCGTTCTCGCTTCAGCCTGACGGGTGGTCCGCGAGGAGCTCGCCCGACTCTTCCGGTGGGAGGAGCGCCACCGGCGTCTCGTCGCGCGCGTCCTCATCGCGATCGGGCTGACCGTCGTCGTCGACGCGATCGCCAGCGTCCTCATCTGGCACTGGGAGAGCGGGGTCAAGGGCAGCGACATCCATGGGTTCGGCGACGCGGTCTTCTTCGTCAGCGTCCAGGTGCTGACGGTCTCGTCGTCCTTGAAGAACCCCGTGACCGGCGCCGGGCAGGTGATCGACGTGATCCTCGAGGCGTGGGCGATCTTCGTGCTGACGGCGGTCGCCGGCTCGTTCAGCGCGTTCTTCGGGTCCGGCGACGCCGAGTAAGGCTCGATGCGGCGACCAAAAGAAAAGCAGCGATTCGGCATCCCGTTTGAGGAGGCCTTAGGTCTCGGGTCAGTCCATTCGCGATGAAGGGGGAGACGATGAAGACGCTGGCGATTCTTGTCGGCGCAGTTGCTGTGGCGGTCTTCGCGACCGCGGCGGTCTCCGGAAACGCCGGGATAACCCGCGCAGCCCACGGAGACCAGGCAAGTGCGGTCTCGCTACAGAAGCAGGTGAACGAGCTTCGGAGTGAGCTGATCTGCCTCGAGGCAGTCTCCGGTGACGGCTACGCGCAGGACTGGTGGGTCGCGTCGAGCGCCTCAGGGCCGAAGCCCCAAACGCCACTCGACGATCGCGGCGTCTGCGCCAAGCTCGGCATCAAGCAGATGCCAGATACGGGCTCGAGCGCGGTCCTCCCGCAGCCATACGCTCAGCTGATCGCGCGAGCATTCGGCCGCTAAAGCCTCGCAACGAGAGGCCGCGTCCTTGGCTTAGACGAAGGCCCGCTTCGGCGGGCCCTCGTCTTAGTCCTCGTTTCAGTCCGTCCAGCGGATTTTTGGCCATGCGGATGAGAGGACTTGAACCTCCACGGGGTTGCCCCCACACGGACCTGAACCGTGCGCGTCTACCAATTCCGCCACATCCGCGCGGACGCACAGTCTAGCCGGGTACCTTGTCCTCCCTGCGCCGCCTCGCCCTCGCCCTGACCGTCGTTTTCTGTGCGCTCGCTGCGGGCGGCGCGAGCGCGGGACCGGGCTCGACGGCGGCGATGACCGAGGTCGTCGTCACCCTGCCGCAGCCGTCGCTCTCGCAAGCCATGCTCCGGGACCGCGCGCTGGCGGCGGCGGCAACCGTCCATCATCGCCTCGACCTGCGGACGACCGCGGCCGTCTCGTACCTGCGCACGCTGGCCTCTGCGCAGCGCACGCTCCAGGGGCGGATCGCGGCCGCGATCCCGGACGCGTCGGTGCGCTGGCACTACAGCGTCGTCCTCGACGGGCTCGCGGTCGTCCTGCCGAAGACGGACGTCGCGCGGCTCGCCGCCATCCCCGGCACGACGGTCTGGCCGTCGGTCACGTACCACAGCCTCCTCAACACAGGGCCGCAGCTCATCGGCGCCCCCGCGCTCTGGGGCTCGAGCCTCGCGACCGCCGGGCAGGGTGTGAAGATCGGCGTGATCGACGACGGCGTCGACCAGGCGCACCCGTACTTCGACGCGTCCGCCGTCTCCTACCCGGCCGGCTTCCCGAAGGGGAACACCGCCTACACGACACCGAAGGTGATCGTCGCGCGCGCGTTCGCGCCCGCGACGGAGGCGTGGAAGTACGCGCGCACGCCCTTCGACCCGCTCAACTCGGAGCACGCGACGCACGTCGCCGGCATCGCCGCCGGCGACTACAACACGAACGCGACGCTCAACGGCGCGCATTACCGCGTCTCCGGCGTCGCACCGATGGCGTACATCGGCAACTACAAGGTGCTGACGATCCCCACCGCGAACTTCGGGCTCGACGGGAACTCGCCGGAGATCGCCGCCGGCATCGAAGCCGCCGTGCGCGACGGCATGAACGTCATCAACCTCTCGCTCGGCGAGCCGGAGATCCAGCCGGCTCGCGACCTTGTCGTGAAAGCGATCGAGGACGCAGCCGCCGCGGGCGTGGTCCCCGTCATCGCCGCCGGGAACGAGTTCGACGCCGGCGGCCGCGGCACCGTCGGCTCGCCGGGGACCGCGCCGGACGCAATCACCGTCGCTGCGTCGACGGAGAGCGACACGGGCGCGTCCGACGAGATCGCGAGCTTCTCGTCGAGCGGGCCGACCCCGATCTCGCTCGAGATGAAGCCGGACGTCACCGCTCCCGGCGTCGACGTGCTCTCGTCGCTCCCGAAGAGCGACTGGGCGTCGTGGAGCGGGACGAGCATGGCGTCGCCGCACGTCGCGGGCGCCGCCGCGGTCCTCATGCAGCGCCATCCGACGTGGACGGTGCAAGAGATCAAGTCGGCACTCGAGTCGACCGGTGACGCGGTGCACGTCGCGGGCGCGACGACCGAAGTCGCAGCAACCCGCGAGGGCGGCGGACGCATCGACCTCGTGCGCGCCGACAACCCGCTCCTCTTCACCGACCCGACCGGGCTGTCGTTCGGGCTCGTCAAGGTCGGGACGGGCAAGACGCAGACCCTGCACGTCGCCGACGCGGGCGGCGGTCCCACCCCGTGGACGGTGAGCGTTCAGTCTCAGGCGGCACCGAGCGGCTCGACGGTCACGCCGAGCACGCCGACCGTCGTCGCAGGGGCGTCAGTCGACCTCACGGTGTCGACGGCCCCGGCCGCCGCCGAGGGCGAGGCGACGGGCTTCGTCCTCCTCACCCGGGGCACCGACGTGCGCCGCGTCCCGTACTGGTTCTACGTCGAGGCGCCGAAGCTCGGCACCGAGCCGGCGCGCGCACTCACGCGCGCGGGCACGTACACGGGCAACACGAGCGGCAAGCCGTCGCTCGTATCGAGCTACCGCTATCCCGACGGCTCCGGTGGCTTGCCGATCCCGATGACGCTCGGCGGGCCGGAGCAGGTGTTCCGCTTCACGCTCACGCGGCAGGTCGCGAACTTCGGGTTCGCGGTCGTGTCGCACGCGCCGGGCGTTCACGTGGCACCGCGGCTCGTCATCGGGAGCGACGAGAACAGCCTGATCGGCAACACGGGCCTACCGATCGATCTCAACCCGTACTCGAACTTCGGCAAACCGGAGCCAGTCGTCGGCGCCGTCCTCCCCACCGCAGGCACATACGACGTCGTCTTCGATACGCCGAGCGGTTCGCGGCCGGGCGCGTTCACGTTCCGCTTCTGGATCAACGACACGACGCCGCCGCGCGTCAAGCTGCTGACGCGCAGCGTGCTCTCGACGCAACCGATGCGGCTCTTGCTGACCGACGCCGGCGCCGGCGTCGACCCGTCGTCGATCCAGGCGACGATCGATCGCACGCTCTCGGACTTTCACTACAAGGACGGGATCCTCACGCTCCCGCCGCAGCGGCTGAGCCGCGGCGTCCACCGGTTGGTGCTGATGGTCTCCGACTACCAGGAGACGAAGAACATGGAAGACGTCCTGAATGGCGCGATCCCCAATACGCGCTCGTTCACGGCGACCTTCACCGTGCGTTAGCTAGCGCCGGTCGGTCTCTTCGATCGTCGGGAGGTTGGCGAGGTCGCGCTCGACGCTCGCCGCGAAGTCGTCCGCGTCGGTCTCCACCACATGCAGTGTCGACTTCCGCTTCGCCCGTTCGCGGCGGCGCCGCGCGTCCGCCCCGAACCGCACCTGCAACCGCGGCCATTCGGCGCCCGCGAAAACCGCTACGGCCAACGCGAGCAAGGCGATGTACAGCCAGCTCACGTCGGGATCGTATCGAAGGTCGGGCGCCGTGGGATCAGTCGACGCTCGTACCGAACAACTCTTCCAGCTCCCGCTCGAGGTACCCGAGATACGGCTCCGGATCCATGCCCGTGCCGACCGTCCGCCGCAGGAGCTCGCGGGGCTCGTACTTGCGACCGAAGCGATGGACGTGCTCGCGCAGCCACTCGGCGAGTGGCGCGAACTCCCCTTGTTCGAACTGCTCGTCGAGATCGCCGAGATCGGCTTCGGCGCGCTCCCACAGCTGCACCGAGATGACGTTGCCGAGAGCGTAGGTCGGGAAGTAGCCGAGGCTCATGTCCGACCAGTGGACGTCCTGGAGGACGCCGCTTGCGAGGTCGGGAGGCTGCAGCCCGAGGTACTCGCGCATCTTCGCGTCGAAGGCATCGGGCAGGTCGGCGACCGCAAGCCGGCCGGCGAGTAGGTCGCGTTCGAGCTCGAACCGGAGGATGACGTGGAGGCAGTACGTCACCTCGTCCGCGTCGACGCGGCGAAGCGTCGGCCCGACCTTGTTCAGCGCCCGGCAGAACGCGTTCAGCGGCACGTCGCGGAAAGCCGGCATCTCCCGCTGCAGCAGCGGGTAGAAGAATCGCCACGTCGACCTACGACGGCCAACGAGGTTCTCCCACATCCGGCTTTGTGACTCATGCATCGCCGACGAGACGCCGTCGGCAAGCGACGTCCGCACGAACCTCGGATCGATCTGGCGCTCATAGAGCCCATGCCCGAACTCGTGCAGGCAGGAGAGGATCCCGTGGATGTTGTCCTCGTCGAAGCGCGTCGTCAGGCGGATGTCGTCGAGCGCCATCGACACCTCGAACGGATGAACCGTGTAGTCGAGGCGCCATGCCTGCTCCTCCATCCCCCACGTTTCGAGGATCGCGAGCGAGACGCGGTGCTGCGCCTCGCGCGGGAACGAGCCGTGCAGGCAGGAGTCGTCGATCGGCTCCATGTCGGTGACCGACCGGATCATCGGCACGAGCCGCTCCTTCAGGCGCTCGAAGATCGACTGCACCTCGGCGGTCGTCGTGCCAGGCTCGTAGTCGTCGAGGAGGACGTCGTACGCATCGCCCTCCGGCGCGAAGCACGCGACGTACTCGCGCCGCAGCGCGAGGTTGCGCTCGAAGTGCGGGAGCATGATCGAGAAGTCGTTCTCCTCCCGCGCATGCAACCACGCGCGGTAGCCGAGCGATCCGGCCCGCTCGAGCTCCGCCTGGAGCTCGGGCGGCACGCGAACCGCCTTCTCGTAGTCGCGGCGGGCGACGCGGACGACGCTCGCCTCGAACGAGTCGGAGTCGAGGGACTCCTCGAAGGGCCGCAGCTCCTCGAGCAGCTGACCGAGCGCGGGGTCAACGCGGTGCTGGTGCGTGACGACCTCCACGGTCGCGCGCTGCTCGGCGCGCGCCTTGGCGCCGGCCACGGGCATCTTCGTCTCTTCGTCCCAGCCGAGCAGCGTGCCCGCCCTAACGAGATCGTCGATGACCCCGAGCCGACGAAGAAGATCGTCGAAACGGACGTCCACGCTCAAAGCTCCCCGGGTTGGACTCGAACCAACAACCCTCCGGTTAACAGCCGGATGCTCTGCCAATTGAGCTACCGGGGATCGGCGGCCGCAATTGTAGCCAGGCTCTCGATCTCCTCACGGAGCTCTGCGACCTTCATCGCGAGCGGCTGACGCCGTTCGGGCGGTGCATTCCGAAGCTCTTCCTGGAGCCGCCGCTCGTGCAGGCGGAGGAGCAGCTGCTTCGCCGTCGGCAGCGTGATGTCGTCCTCGTCCGCGCGGGCGTAGAGCTCGGCGAGAAGCGCCGTCAGTTCGGCGTCCGCCGGTTCCTCGCCGAGGAGGTAGGCCCGGGCGCGCCGGTGCAGCGGGTCGTCGAAGTGCTCCGGGCCGAGCTCGGCGAGGTACCGCTTCAGCTCGTCGTGGGCGGCGACGCCCGCCAGGGCGCTGCGCTCGAGCCGAAGGCCGGCGTCGAGCAGCCGCGGCGACATGGCGAACCCGGTGGAGCGGCCGCGGGGCGCGAGCGCAGCCTGAGTCTCGGGCGGGAGGTCGAGGAGATCGGTCGCGAGCCGGCGCGCATCGAGATGCTCCGGCGAGTCGGACTGCGCGTGCAGGAACTCCTCGATGGCGCCGAACGCAGCGTTCTTGTCGGTCGCGCGCTCGTGCAGCAGGCGCACGCGGTGGACGAGGTAGCTCACGGGCGACGCGAGCTGACGCTGGAACGCGGCCGGGTCGTCGGCGGGATCCGTGCCCTTCGCGAGCAGGACGACGTGGACGGCGAAGCCTTGCTTCACAGCGAGCTCCATCCCGCGCAGCGTCGCGTCCTGGCCGGCGGCGTCGGAGTCGAAGCAGAGATACAGCCGCTTCGTCAGCCTGCCCAGCTCGCGCAGCTGTGCCTCGGTCAGCGCCGTGCCCATCGAAGCGACCACCGGCTGGAATCCCGCCTGACGGAGCGCGAGCACGTCGGTGTTCCCCTCGACGACGACCGCGCGGTCCTCCTTCGCGATCGCCTGCCGCGCAGTGTCGAGACCGTAGAGCAGATCGCCCTTCTTGAAGAGGTCGCCTTCGGGCGAGTTGATGTACTTCGCTTGCAATGGATCGTCGTCGTGAAGCTTGCGCGCCTGGAAGCCGCGCACGCGGCCGCGCGCGTCCGCGAGCGGGAAGACGAGGCGGCGCGAGAAGTAGTCGTTGCCGCGCCGGTTCGCGAGTCCGGCGGCGAGAAGCTCCTCGGAGCCGTACTCCTCCTGGCGGGCGCGCCGCGCGAGCGTCGGGCCGCCGGGTGCGTAGCCGAGCCGGAACTGCCGGCACACCTCCTCGCCGAGCCCGCGTCCGGCGAGGTATTCGCGCGCAAGGGCGCCCTGCTCGCTGTCCCACAGCAGGCGCTCGTAGAACCCGGCCGCGCGCTCGAGCAGCTTCTCGAGCCGGTCGCGACGGCGACGCGCGCGGTCGGCCTCGGGCGAGATCTCCTCGTACTCGAGCTCGACGCCGAAACGGTTCGCGAGGAACTCGATCGCGCCGACGAAGTCGACCTGCTCGAGCTTTTCGACGAACGCGATCGCGTCGCCTCCCTCGCCGCAGCCGAAGCACTTGAACGTGCCACGCGCAGGCGAGACGGTGAAGCTCGGCGTCCTCTCCTGGTGGAACGGGCAGAGGCCCTTGTACGTCCCACCGGCCTTGCGCAGGCGGACGAAGTCCTCGACGAGCGGGAGAATCTCCGTCGCTGCCTTCACCCGCTCGACCGAGCTGTCCTTGATGCGTGCCATTACTCGTACGCGAGCGCGAAGCGGTCGGTCATGCCGGCGATGTAGTCGGTCGCGTCCTCGACGGCGTAGCCGTGGACGTCGACGAGGTCGTCGAAGATGCGCCGGACGGTCGCACGGATGTGCGCGTGCTCCTGCTGCAAGTAGACGCGGTCGAACATGAACGAGCGGAGCGCGAGCATTGCCTCACCGATCTCCGGGCTCTGCACGATGTCGCCCGCGCGCGCCGACGTCTCGACGAGATCGTGGACGAGCGTGTCGATGCGCCGCGACCCGGTTTCGCCGAGCAGCTCGATCTCTTCGGCGGGCAGGTCGCCGTGCGAGAGGATGCCGGCGCGGAGCGCGTCGTCGATGTCGTGGTTGATGTAGGCGACGCGGTCGACGATGCGGACGATCTTCCCCTCGAGCGTCTCCGGATCGTCGGCGCCCGTGTGCTTGAGGATCCCGTCGCGCACCTCCCACGTGAGGTTGAGCCCGCGGCCGTCGCGCTCGAGCCGCTCGACGACGCGGAGCGAGTGCTCGTTGTGACGAAAGCCGCGGCCGCCGCGCTCGCGCAGGAGCTCGTCGAGCGCCTGCTCGCCGGCGTGGCCGAACGGCGGGTGACCGAGGTCGTGCCCGAGCCCGATCGCCTCGACGAGGTCCTCGTTCAGGCGCAGCGCACGGGCGACCCCGCGCGCGATGCCGGTGGTCTCGAGCGTGTGCGTCAGGCGCGTGCGGAAGTGGTCGCCTTCCGGGTCGACGAACACCTGCGTCTTCAGCCGCAGGCGCCGGAAGGCCTTCGAGTGGACGATGCGGTCGCGGTCGCGCTGGAACGGCGTCCGCAGCCGGCATTCCTCCTCGGGAAGGTTGCGCCCGCGCGACTCGTACGAGCGGACGGCGAGCGGCGACAGCCAACGCTCCTCGTGCTCGCGCACGAGGCTCGCGAAGGCATCGGCAACCTGACCGGCAAGCTCCGGCATCCCGGTTCCAGCGTAGTTGCTGCGGCGGAAGGTGCAAGGCGGCCGCTCGAGACCCGGTACACGCGTGAACATCGGGTCCCGACCCGACCCCCCTTACCCGCAATCGATCCTATTCGGGCAGGTGTGACGAGGGTGATGCAGCTTCGTGTCAGATGATGATCGGGACGGTGCCACCGTCGGCGCTCCAGGCCGCGCCGGTGACGTAGCTCGCACGCGGCGAGCAGAGGAAGGCGATGACGGCGGCGATCTCCTCCGGC
>DASXLN010000317.1:0-6861 GCA_036496165.1 Gaiellaceae bacterium
CTTCATCGGGATCCGGAGCTTGAACCGATCCCAGTTCTTGCGGCCGGTCTCGGTGCGCTTCCAGCGGAAGAAGCCCCAGAGACCGAGCGGAATGAACAGCAGCACGTACGGCTGGTGCTTCAAGAGGTTCGAGGCGTCGACGACGTACTGCGTCAGGGTCGGCAGCTGGCCGTTCAGCTGCGCGAAGATGCCCTGGAAGATCGGGACGAGGAAGAGCAGCATGCCGATGAGGACGAGGGTGGCGAAGATGATCACCATCGTCGGGTAGATCATCGCTCCCTTGACGCGCCGCCGGATCGCCTCCTGCTTCTCGATCTGGACGGCGACGCGGTCGAGCACGAGGTCGAGGATGCCGGCGGCCTCGCCGGCCTCGACCATCGCGACGTACAGGCGCGAGAACACGCGCGGATGCTTCAGCATCGCCTCGGAGAGGAGCAGACCGCCCTCGACGTCGGAGCGGAGCTGCTTGACGACGGTCGCGAGGGCGGGGTCGTCGGTCTGCTGCTCGAGGATGACGAGCGACCCGACGACGTTGAGGCCCGCCTCGATCATGGTTGCGAACTGCCGGGAGAAGACCTGGAGCGACTTCGTCTTGACCTTCGTCTGGCCGCCGAAGCTGAAGCTCGACTTGCCCGATTCGCCGCCGCTGATCTCGCGCAGCGACTCGGCGAGAAGGCCTTTCAGGCGCAGCTGCTCGCGCGCGCCCGCGAGATCCGGGGCGATGATCTCCCCGGTCATCTCCGCGCCTTGCGCGTTGATGGCCGAATACGCGAAGGAGGCCATACTCTCTCGCTATCGGCACTGCCGCCGAGCGGCTTGAGGCTGCAAGGAGGATCGTGGGCAGCAGCCGCGAACCTCGCCGCCATGTACAGGAAGCTCGGCGATCCGCAGCGCGACGTGGACGAGGAGATCGGTCACGTCCGCGGGCTCGTCCTCATCCGGAGGATGCTCGCCGACCGGGGCGCCGCGGCGTCCGAGCTCCGCGAGTGCGACGCCGTCATCGCGCGCTGCCGCGAGGAGCTGGCGCAGCTCGCGGTGCGGGCCGCGGCCTAAGGCGTCGCTTGCGACGCCGACCATAAGAGGCGGCCCGGCTTCGCCGGCCCCGCCGCTCAGCCGCCCGAGGCGGGCGGCACGACCGACGGCGAGGTCAGCGGAACCGTCGACGTCGGATCCGTGCTCGTCCCCGTCGTCGTCGTGGGCAGCTGTGTCCCCTGGGGCTCGAGGAGAAGCGTGTATCGCGTCCCGTCGGCGGTGTTCTGCAGCGTGACCGGCTTGCCCACCGTCAGCGTGAGCGCCGCCGCGCCGTCGGCGTAGGAACCGCCGGCGATCGCCACCTTCGCCGACTTCGTCGTCAGCGAGAGCAGATGGAAGAGCGGCGAGCCGGCCTGCGAGAAGACTGCGCCGGACGTCGGGAAGTCGGTGTTCACCGTCACGACCATGAGCTCGCCGTTGACCGAGATGACGGCGGTCGTGGGCGGCGGCGCGGGCGGCGTCTTCGGCGCTGCCGGCTGCGTCTTCGGCGACGCCGGCGACGAGGGCGACGACGCCGACGACGGCGAGGCCGGCGCGGCCGAGCCGCTCGTCTTCTGCACCGAGTCGGTGAAGGGATCCTTGCTCGCGAACCGCTCGAACTGCGTCAGCTGGCCCGCGTCGGGCGTCGCCTGCACCGCGGCGACGAGCGACGGCGTCGGCGTCGACGCCACCGGCGCCTCGGCCTGCGCTGCCGCCGGCAGCGGCACCGACGTGGCAGCCTGCGGGTTCACGGCGGGAGTGGCTCCCGTCGCCGAGACAACCGGCGCCTTCGCCTGCGGGCTCATGAGCTTCATCGTGTGCGGGACCTCGTACACGAGGATGAGCCCGAGCACGCCGCAGAGGACGATGGCGAGGCGCTTCTGCTTCTTCGCCTTGACCTGCGCCTTTTCGAGGTGGACGTTCTTGACCTTCGCCATCAGGGAGTCGCTCCTGCCGCCGTCGGGCCGGAGGGAGCCGGCGTCGTCGACGTCGTCGTGGTCGTCGCCGCAGTTGTCGCCCCCGGCGGTGCGCCGGTCGCTGCGGCCGGAATCGGCGTCGAGGAGCCGTAGACGTACGTGTCGAGCTGGATCGTCGCCTGGAGCGCCGTGCCGGCGTTCGGCACGATGGTCACGTTGTCGACGGTGAAGATCCGGCCGTTCGCCTCGAGCGCGCCGCCGCGGACGTACACCATGTTCCGCAAGCGGTAGATGTAGTCGGTGAGCGTGTAGAAGTTGCCGTCGGCGACGAGCGAGATGTGCTCGGTCGAGTAGCCCGTCGTGCCGTTCGCAACCGGGGTCGGGCCGATCGCCGTGAGCGTGACGCCTGCTGCCTTCGCCGTCTGGTCGATCTCGAGCAGAAGGTCGGGCATGTCGGTGATCGACGGCATCGCAGTCTGGAGCTTGTAGATGTCGGCGGTCTTGATCGTCGGCGCGCTCGCTGCGCTGCGCGCGGAAGCCGCGCGCGCGAGGTCGTCCGAAATCTGCTGGCGGACGGCAGCCGTCTGATTCCTCAGGTCGGAGATGGACTTCTCCTTCGGGCTGAGGATCACGATCCACCCGAGCGCGAGTACGAGCACGGCGCACACGACGACCACGACGACGAGCCCGTTCTTCTTGAGGTTGAGGTTGAGATTGACGTTCTTCTTCATGACGTCGGGGTCGTGGAGGTGGTATCCGTCGGCGCCACAGGCGCCGGCGGCAGGACGGCACCCTTGATGCCGGCGCTGATCGTGAACGAGACGACGTTCTGCGCGGCTCCCGTGTTCGTGAGCGTGACGCCGGTCAGGTCGGGGATGAGCGCCATGCGCGAGAGCAGCCGCGCGACGCTGTCGTAGGAGAAGGTCACGCCGCTCAGCTGAAGCCCGCTCGCCGTCGCCGTCGTCACCGACGGTGCGGTCAGCGCGAGCGAGTTGAGCTGGATGTCGGGCGGCAGGACGAGCGAGAATTCGCGCAGGATCCGGTCCCACGCGATCCGCGTCGAGAGTGCGGCCGAGACCGCCGCCAGACGCGGCGACATCTCCTGCGCGACGACGGCCGGCGGCGCGGTCACGTGCGGGACCTTCGGCGGCAGCGGCGTCGCTGCGAGCTGGAGCTTCGCCGCATTGAGGGTCTTCTCCGCGTTCGCGACGCGCGACGACTCGAAAAGGTTGCCGCCGCCGACGATGGCGACGACCACGACGCTCGCGATCGCCCCGGCCAGAACCGCGGGCCGCGGCGTGCCACGCGTGGTGCGGCTGGCGTCGCCGGGGATGAGGTTGACTGCGCGCACGTCAGTCCTCGATCCCGAGGCCGATTGCGATCGCGTACGAGCCGAGGTCGTCGTCGACGGCGAGCTTCTTCGGCACCTTGAGCCGCGCGAGTGGATCGCCGACGCGGACCTGAACGCCGATGAGCCCCTGCAGCTCGGCGGCGAGGCCCGCGAGGGCCGCGGTGCCGCCGGTGACGACGATCTCGCCGATCCCGAGCGATCCCGGCTGGTGCTGGTAGAACTGGAGCGAGGAGACGAGCTCGCGCGCGAACGCCTGCACCTGACGGCGGACGGCGTCGACGGCGGCGGTGTACTGCTCCGGGACGACGCCTTCCGGCACCGCAGGAGACTCGAGCGAGACGAGCCGCTTGAGCTGCTCGACCTCCGACGGCGCAAGATCGAGTGCACGGGCGATGGCGACGCTGAGCGTCGCTCCGCCCCACTCGATCACACGGGTGAACTCGCAGACGCGACCGTCCGAGACCGCGAACGTCGAGCGGTCGTGACCGATCGACACCGCGACGAGAGCGGAATCGCTCTCGGTGTCCTCCGCGCGCGGCGCGGCGAGCGAGCGCAGCAGCGCGAACGCCTCGAGATCGACACCGGCGAGCGTGATGCCCGCCTTCTTGCAGGCGGAGACATACCGGTCGACAAGCTCGCGGTACGCGACGACGAGAAGGACGCGCTGCATCGTCGACCCCTCCTCGTCGGTGCTCTCGCCGAGGACGTGGTAGTCGAGCACGGCCTCGTCGAGCGGGATCGGGAGCGTCTCCTGCGCGCGGAAACGGATCGCGTTCTCGAGCTGCTTGTCGTCGTCGATACCGACGAGGTCGAAGATGCGCACGCCGATGCGGTTGCTCGCGATGCCGAGACGGACGTTCTTGCGCGGAAGCTTGTTCTTCGCGAAGAACTGCTTGAGCGCGACCGCAAGCGCCTCGGGGTCACGAACTTCGCCGCCGACGACGACCCCCTGGTCGAGCGGCTGGCGCGCGACCTGGACGAGCTCGGCTGCGCCGTTGTTGTTCACGCGCGCGGCCGCGAGCTGCGATGCGCCGATCTTGAGGCCGACGAGCCGCTTGACCGGATGGCTTCCGCCACCGGCGGCGTGGACCTTCGGCGAGCGCTTCGGCATCGAGATCTGGACGTCGCGCAGGCGCTTCTTCGGCTTCGCCGCCTTCTCCGACTTGGGGTCCTTCGCCGGCTTCTCGGCCTTCGGCTCCTTCTTCTTCGAGCCGCCGATCTCGCGCTTCCAGATCGACGGTTTCTTCCCCGCGGGCGCAGGCGCGGCCGGCGCAGGGGCGCGGTCGGGCTCCGGCATAGGCTCGGGCGGAAGCTCAGGGTCTGCGAGCCACGGCTCCGACGGCACCGCCGCAGCCTCGTCCACCTCGCGGAGCGCCTCCTCGGTGATCGCCTCGATCTCCTTCTTCCACTCCTGGCGCCGGCGGAACGAGATGTCCCTCGTCCAGATCGAGTCGCCCTTCTCGGCCGGCTCGCCCTCGTCGTGCTTGCGGCGGAAGGTGATCTCCTTCTTCCAGATCGAGACCGGCGGCTCGCCCGGCGTTTCGTCCGGCGATCCGTTCGGCCTGTCGGCCGGCGTCGCCTCGGACTGCGGCTTGCGACGGAAGGTGATCTCCTTCTTCCAGATCGACTCGGGCTCGCCCGTCACGGGGTCACGCCCCGGCAGCGGCTGCAGCTCGATCTCCTTCGGCGGCTCGTAGTCGAGGTGATCGGGCTTGCGCTTGAAGCTGATCTCCTTCTTCCAGATCGACTCTTTCGCGGCGGCGGGTGCGGGCCCTGGCTCGACCACCGGCACGACCACGGGCGCGACCGGCGCCTCGATGACCGCCGCGACCGGCGCCTCGAGGACCGGCATCTCGACGACCGGCGCCTCGACGACCGGCGCCTCGACGACCGGCGCGCCCGCGGCCTCGGCGAGCTTCTGCTGGAACGCGAGCTGCTTCACGCGCACCGCCTCGGGCGTTTCCGGCGGCTCGACGTCCTTGCGCTTGCGCCCGAACGAGATCTCCTTCTTCCAGATCGAGTCGCTCATGCCGGGCTCCCGGCGACACGCAACGCGCTGGACGGCGGCTGCTGCGGCGCGCCATGCAAGGCGCTCTGCTGCGGCAGCGCGTTGAGATCCATGGCTGCGAGCACGCCGCGAACGTCGAGACCGGAGCGCTCGAGGATGCCGGCGAGGATGTCGCGCCGGTTCGTCTTCTCGAATGCATCCTCGACCTTGACGACGCGGCGGAGCGTGAGATCGGCGAGCGCCTGCTCCATCGTCTGCATGCCGCGCGCGGTGTTCGTCTGCATGATCGAGTAGACCTGCTCGATCTTCGCCTGGCGGATGAGGTTCCGCACCGCGTCGTCCGGCAGGAGGATCTCGAGGCCGGCGACGCGGCCCTGGCCGTCCGCGGTCGGCAGCAGCGTCTGCGTGACGACGCCCTGGAGCGAGTTGGCGATCATGATGCGTACCTGCTCCTGCTGCTCGGCCGGGAACACGTCGATGATGCGGTCGATCGTCGACGGGGCGCTCTGCGTGTGCAGCGTCGCGAACACGAGGTGGCCCGTCTCGGCCGCCGTCAGCGCGGTGGAGATCGTCTCCATGTCGCGCATCTCGCCGACGAGGATGACGTCCGGGTCCTGGCGCAGCGCGGCCTTGAGCGCGAGGCCGAAACTCTCCGCGTCCGGTCCGATCTCGCGCTGGTTGACGATGCAGCGCTTGTGCTTGTGCACGAACTCGATCGGGTCCTCGATCGTGAGGATGTGCTCGGAGCGGTTGCGGTTGATCTCGTCGAGGATCGCCGCGAGCGTCGTCGACTTGCCGGAGCCGGTCGGCCCGGTGACGAGGACGATGCCGCGCGCCTTCTCGGCAAACGTGTGCAGGATGCCCGGCAGCCCGAGCTCCTCGAGCGACTTGATGTCCTGCGGGATGAGACGGAAGGCCGCGCCGACCGATTCGCGCTGGTAGTAGACGTTCACGCGGAAGCGCGCGATGCCCGGAAGCGCGTACGCGAAGTCGAGCTGACGCCTCAGCTCGAACACCTTCTGCTGCTCGCTCGAGAGGATGCGGTACAGAAGCGAGCGCGTGTCGTCCGGCGTGAACGGATCGAAGCCCGCGGCGCGCACGACCTCCCCGCGCACGCGGTAGACGGGAGGGCTGTCGGTCGTGACGTGCAAGTCCGACGCGTTCAGCACCACCATCTGCTCGAGCAGATCGTCGATGGAAGTGAGTTGCGGCATACCTCTCGCCGGGGCTATCGGCAACGTGCGCGAACGGCTTGATAGCCGGGGGACCTCGCCCACCGTGAGGGATGCGAATCCCCCGAACGGGGCTAACAGGCGTTGAATCGACTTCCGATAGAGAACGAGCCATCCGCCATCGACCCCGTGTTGGAAGGAGACTTCGGAATGGTCAGCAAGATCAAAACGCGTCTGGCTCGTGAGGAAAGTGGTTTCACCCTGATCGAGCTTCTGGTCGTCATCGTGATCCTCGGCATCCTCGTCGCGATCGCAGTGCCGTCCTACCTCAGCTTCCGCGGCAACGCCCAGGACGCTGCAGCCCAGTCGAACGTCCGCTCGGCGATCCCGGCCGCTGAGGCC
>DASXLN010000318.1:0-3583 GCA_036496165.1 Gaiellaceae bacterium
AGCGCGGGAAGCCGAGCGCCGGTGCGCCGGCCACGTCGATCCGCCCGATCTGCTCGCCGGTGAGCTCGACGTCGAGCGCGCCGAGGTTCTCCCGCAGCTGCTCGGCGCTCCGGACGCCGACGATGGGGATGACGCGCCGCCGCATCCATGCGATCGCGACCTGACCCGGCGTGGCATCCGCCTCCGCCGCGACCGCTTCGACGGCGGCGAGCACGCCGAGCGCCCGGTCCGACGGCGTTCCAGGCCAGCGCAGCGTTTCCGGCTTGCGGCCGCTGAGGAGCCCGTGCTCGAGCACGCCCCACGCGGTGACCGCGAGGCCGAGCTCGGCCGCCATCGGCAGCACCTCGCGCTCGGGGTCGCGCGCGACCGCGCTGTACGGGACCTGCACGGCGACGAACGGCGACCAGCCGCGCAACTCGGCGATCGCGTTCGCCCGTGAGGCGACCCACGCGGGCGAGTCGGAGATGCCGACGTACAGCACCTTGCCGAGCCGCACCTGGTCGTCGAGCGCGCGCACGATCTCCTCGATCGGCGTCGTCGCGTCGCGCATGTGCAGCCACAGCAGGTCGACGTAGTCGGTGCGCAGCCGCCGCAGGCTCTGCTCGAGCGCGCGCACGAGGCTCTTGCGATGGTTGCCGCCCGCGTTCGGATCGGCCTCGTCGAGCGTGAGCGTGTACTTCGTCGCAATCACCCAGCGGTCGCGGTCGCCCGCGGTGACCGCGCCGACGATGCGCTCGCTCGCGCCGTTCGTGTAATTGCTGGCGGTGTCGAGAAAGTTGCCGCCGGCGTCGCGGTACGCCGCGACGATCCGCTCGCACTCGGCCTCCTCGGCGCCCCAGCCCCAGTCGGTGCCGAAGGTCATCGCGCCGAGGCAGAGCTCCGATACCCGCAGCCCGCTCGGCCCCAGCAGCCGGTAGCGCATCCCGTCCTCCTATTCGACTATTCTCGAACGCGTATGAGTGAATTCGTACACGAGGCGATGCCCGCTGCACAAGCCCCGCGCGTCCGCTTCGCCGCCGGGGCCGGCTTCGAGACCCTCGTCGGCCTCTCGGTCCTCACCGGCGACGACGGCGACCCGGCGCGGGTCTCCCCGGCCCTTCGAGCGGCCCTGGCCGGCGTCGGCGAGCACTCGACGGAGCTGTGGCTCCACTTGCTCGGGCTCGCGCTCGAGCGCCCCGACGACGTCGTCGCGGCGGTGCGCGCGACGAGCCCGGCCGAGCTGCGTCGCCACCTCGTCGGCGTCCACGTTCCCGCCTGGCGCGACGCCGTCGGCGAGAAGGCGCTGGAGGCGGCCGCCCGCGGCGACACGACGCTCCTCGACCACGAGCGCTATTACGCCGGCTGCGCACGGGCGTCGCTCGAGCGGCTGTTGCCGCTCTCGCCGGCGGAGACGAAACGGCGCGTGCTCGCGGTGCTGGAGCTCTATCGCGACGAGGAGCTCGACGCTGCCGTGGTCGCCGCGCTCGAACGAGATGCCGCTGCGCGGAGCGAGCTCCGCGCTTCGCCCGCAGCGATCATCGCCGGCGCGTGCCCCGGCTATGACTACGAGCCGGAGCCGGAGCTGCCGGACGTCGTGCTCGTCCCGCACCGGGCCGCGAGCCCATGGCTGCTGCTCTGCCAGCACGACCGGGCGCGGATCATCTGCTACCCCCTGCCGGCGCCGGAGGAGCTCGAAGACCGCCTCGTCGTCCTCGGCCGCGCGCTCGGCGACCCGCGGCGCGCCCGGATGCTGACGCGGCTCGCGGAAGGCGACGCGACGCTCGCCGAGCTCGCTCAGGCGACGCAGCTGGCGAAGTCGACGGCGCACCACCATCTCGCCCACCTGCGCGCGGCCGGCCTCGTCGAGATGCACGGCAACGCGAGCGGCTACTGGTTCTCGCTCCGGCACGAAGGGCTCGTCGACGGCGGCAGGCTGCTCCGCTCTGTGTAAGGCTTCGCTCGTGCTCCTCGCGCACCCGAGCCCGCAGCAGTTCCTCCACGTCGACTCGAAGGCGCGCACCGCGCTCGTGACGCTCGTCGCCGGCTACAACGGCGAGAACAACGGCTTCAACTTCGACGGCTACGGGCGCGGCGAGCTGCTCGTCTCGGTTCCGCGCGGCTGGAGAGTGCGCGTCACGTGCACGAACCGAGGATCGCTGACGCACTCCTGCGCCGTCGTGCCCGGTCCGATGACGGCCACGCCGTCGTTCCGCGGAGCTGCGACGCCGATCCTCCCGCCGGGCGCAACCGCGCGGTTCACGTTCGTCGCGTCGAAAACCGGCTCGTACCGCTTCGCGTGCCTCGTGCCCGGGCACGAGGAGGCACGCATGTGGGACGTGCTCGAGGTGACGCGCGGCGGCAGACCGAGCGTCAGTGCGCGGCCCGGCCCCTAGATCAGCGGATCGAGCGCGGCTGCGACGAAGAGCAGCGCCAGGTAAAGCAGCGAGTAGTGGAAGAGCCCGGCGGCGCCCTTGCGGCTCGGCGCGCGCAACAGCCGGACCGCGAGCGCGAGGAAGAGCGCGCCGAGGAGGAGCGCGGCGACGAGGTAGAGCGCGCCGAACGTGCCTGTCGCGACCGGGACGACGGTGGCGACGACGAGCACGACGGTGTACCAGACGATTCGCCGCAGCGTCACCGACTCGCCGCGCACGACCGGCAGCATCGGCACCGCCGCGCGCTCGTAGTGCTCGCGGATCAGCAGCGCGAGCGCCCAGAAGTGCGGCGGCGTCCAGAGGCACACGATCGCGAAGAGCCAGATCGCCGGAACGGCGACGCTCCCGGTCGCGGCCGCGTAGCCGACGAGGGGCGGCACCGCGCCCGCGACGCCGCCGAGCACGATGTTCTCCGGGCCGCGTCGCTTGAGATAGCCGGTGTAGACGACGACGTAGAACAGGTTCCCGACGAGCGCGAGGATCGCGGTCAGGAGGTTCGCGGTGGAGGCGAGGAGCGTGAACGACGCAGCCGACAGCGCGAGGCCGAACTCGAGCGCGCGCGGCGCTGTCATCCGTCCGGACGCGACGGGCCGCGACGCCGTGCGCGGGCCCATCAGCTTGTCGATGTCGCGATCCATCACGTGGTTGAGCGCTGCCGCTCCGCCGCACGCGAGCGCGAGCCCGACGAACGTGACGGCAAGCAGCGACACCGACGGCCGCCCATGCGCGCCGACCGCGGCACCGCACAGGCCGGTGAGGAGCAGCAGCGTCATCACGCGCGGCTTCGTCAGCGTCACGTAGTCGCGCCAGGCCCCCGCCTCGACGGGCGCCCCGCGCCATGCGAGCGCCGCGAGCGCGGCGGCGGCGGCGAACGCGGGAATGGCGAGGGCGAGATGGGCGGAGTGTGGCGACACGGCCGTGGCGAAGAGCAGCGCCGCTGTCACCGCGACCGGCACGAGCAGGCGCCGATGCGAGACGACAGCCGCGACGAGCAGCGCCGCGAGCGGCGGGCCTGCGAGCGCAGCGAGCACGCGGTGAACCGACCCGGCCTCGGCGGTCGCGACCGCGAGCGCAGTCGCGACGGCGACCGCGACCGCGCACGCGCGCAGGAAGAGGCCCGGTGCTTCCGCCGTCCTCATCGAGCGAGCGTCCTCAGGTCGCCTTCGACGAAG
>DASXLN010000319.1:0-7492 GCA_036496165.1 Gaiellaceae bacterium
CGTTTCGCCGCTCCCCGCTGCGGCGGCGCCCGATGCTTCCGAGCGCCCCCGACTGATCCTGTTCTACTCGCCCGTTTCGGGACGGTGCCGCCGGACCGAGGCGTTTCTCGCCCAGGTGCTGCAGCGGCGGCGCAACCACGACACGTTCGACCTCGTCCGTGTTGCCGTCGACCGGCGGCCCGACCTCGCCGAGCGCTTCCTCGTCGACGAGGTCCCGACGCTCGTCGTCGTCGAGGGACGCAAGGTCCGCAAGCGGATCGTTGCGCCGACCGGCAGCCGCGAGCTCGAGAACGAGCTCGCGCACTGGCTTCGCTGACCCCGCGCGCCGAGCCGGCGCCATCGTGGTTGAATCGCCCTCGTGGTCGTGGGCGCCAGGGTCACCCGGAGGGGATTCGTCGCGCTGGCAGGGGCGGCCGGGGCCGCGCTCGCCGGCCTGCGCGTTCCGCCTGCGCTCGGCGCATCCGGCGTGGCGACGGTTGAGCGCTACGTCAGCCGCCCCGATCTGAAGCCGCCCGTCATCTCGTTCGACTTCCCGGCGGACGGCACCGCGCCCGGCGCGATCTTCCTCGCGCCCTTCGACATCACCGCCTCCCAGGGCGCGTACCAGTCGACGCCGAACAGCGAGAGTCACGCCGGCCCGCTGCTCGTCGACGACCGCGGCGAGCCGATCTGGTTCCTCCCGCTCGGGTCGACGACTGCGATGGACGTCCGTGTCCAGCAGTACGAGGGCCGTACCGTGCTCACGTGGTACGAGGGCACCGTCCTCGGCGCCGAGGGCGGCAGCTGGGTCATCTTCGACCCGACGTACCACGAGGTCGCCAGGGTGAAGGCGGGCCGCGGCCGCCACGGCGACCTCCACGACCTGCAGCTCACGCCGGAGGGAACGGGGCTCATCACCATCTACCGCGAGATCGCGACCGCGACGGTGCCACGGCTCGTCACGGGGATCGTCCAGGAGGTGGACGTGGCGACCGGGCGCGTGCTCTTCGAGTGGCGAAGCAACGAGCACGTCGGCCTCGACGAGTCCTTCACGCCCGAGGTCGGCCAGGCCGGCAACGTCGACTACTTCCACCTCAACTCGATCGAGGTCGACTCCGACGGCAATCTCCTTCTCTCGGCGCGCAACACCTCGGCGATCTACAAGGTCGACCGCAAGAGCGGCGAGGTGCTGTGGCGCCTGGGCGGGAAGCAGAGCGACTTCGCCGTCGATCCCGCCGCGTCGTTCGCGTTCCAGCACGACGTGCGCCGGCGGCCGGACGGGACGATCACGCTGTTCGACAACAACGCGGCCGTGCCGGGCGCGCAGACGCTTTCGCGCGGGATGCGGATCACGCTCGACATGAAGAAGAAGCGGGCGTCACTCGTCGACGAGTACCTCGCGCCGACCGGCCGGACGACGTGGGCGATGGGCAACGTGCAGCAGCTCGCCGACGGCGGCGTCTTCATCGGCTGGGGGACGGACGGCTCGTTCACCGAGCTCGGCCCGGACGGGAGCGTTCGTCTCGACGCGCGCTTCGCCGACGGCAGCGTCACGTATCGCGCCTTCCGCTTCGAGCTGGACGCGAAGCCGAAAGGACGGCCCGCAACCGAGGTCGCGCCTGCAGCAGACGGCACGTTGACGATGTACGTCAGCTGGAACGGCGCGACGCACGTGGCGAAGTGGCAGCTGCTGGCCGGGCCGAGCGCGGGCGCGCTCAAGAGGGTGAAGACGGTTCCGCGCACGGGGTTCGAGACCGCGATCCCGCTTCCCGTGACGAGCGGCTACGTCTCGGTGGTCGCGCTCGACGCGCATGGGAAGCAGCTGCGCGCCGCCGCGCCGACGCTGCTCCAGTAACCGCGGGCCGCGGCCGCGCGTTCACGCTTCGTGAACGTTCGCGCCCCCACCGAGGAGCAGGTAGCCCACAGCAACGTCTTCGACGTGCTCGCGCGCGCCGGTTTCGTCGCGCGCGGGGTCGTGTACGTCATCGTCGGCATCCTCGCGATCCAGGTCGCGCTCGGGACCACCAGCACGTCGCCGACGCAGAAGGGCGCGCTGCAGACGATCGCGCATCAGCCCTTCGGCCACGGCTTGCTCGTCCTCACTGCGATCGGCCTCGGCGGCTACGCGCTGTGGCGCCTCTTCCACGCGCTCGTCGGGCACGGCCCCGACCGGTCGGACTCGACGTTCGACCGCGTGGCGGCGGGTGCAAGCGGCATCGTGTACGCAGGGACGTGCGCGCTCGCGGTCGAGATCCTCGCGGGCAGCGGCTCGCAGAGCGGTTCGGCGGCGGGCGTGCTCGGCTGGTCCGGCGGCACCTGGCTCGTGGGAATCGCCGGAGCGGTGCTCCTCGGCGTCGCGGGCTACCAGGCCTACCGCGGGCTGACCTCGGACTTCCTCAAGGACTCGAAGACCGAGGAGATGAGCGCCACGGTGCGGAAGTGGGTCGAGCTGCTCGGCAGCGTCGGCCACCTCGCGCGTGCGCTCGCGTTCGGCCTCGTCGGCGTGTTCCTCATCAAAGTGGCAGCGGAATTCGACCCGCGCAAGGCGGTCGGGCTCGACGGCGAGCTCGCGAAGCTCGCGGGCACCTCGTACGGGCCGTTTCTCATCGGCCTCGTCGCCGCGGGGCTGATCGCGTTCGGGATCTATTCGCTCAGCGACGCCCGCTACCGGCGGATCTAGCGCACCTCGCTGGGGGCGGTCTCCGTTGGGTTCGTAGAGACCACGATTGGAAGGAGGCCGGACCGATGGCGAAGAAGCGCGATGACGTATCGATGGACGAGATCGAGGCGGAGGACGCCGTCTCGCTCCCGAACAAGGAAGTGATGTCGCTCCTCGACGTGAATGCGAACGTCGATCTCGGCCTCGACCTGGCGGCTCCGGTCGACCTCGCGGTGGCGGCGAACCTGAACGTGGCTGCGCCGATCGAGGCGTCGGCGGCGGCGAACGTCCTCAGCCCGGGCGCCGCGGCCGTGAGCGAGGCGCAGCAGCACGGATCGATCGACCAGGGCATCAGCGGCACTGCCCAGGCGACCGCGCCGCAGCATGCCTCGGTGGAGCAGAACTCCGGCACGGGCACGACCGGCACGAGCGCAACCGGATCCCCGGCCGCTCCGACCGACACGCCGTCGGCCGCGGGCACGCCGACCGACACCCCGTCGGCGACGCCGGACGCGAGCACCGGTGCGACCGACCCGGCCGCGACTGCGACCGATCCGGCCGCGGCTGCGACCGATCCGGCCACGAGCGCGACCGACCCGGCTGCGAGCGCGACCGATCCCGCCGTGAGCGGCGCGACGGATCCGGCCGGCACGGCAACCGGTGGCGTCGACTCGCTCTTGAGCGGCGGCAGCCTGCTCGACGCGAACGTCAACATCCACGCGGCAGCGAACCTTGCCGCTCCGATCGATGGCGCGGTGGCGGCGAACGCGAACGTCGCAGCGCCGATCGACGCTGCCGTCTCGGCGAACGTCGGCTCGCCGGGCTCAGTCGCAGAGGCCGTCGCACCGCAGGAGGTGGACATCTCGCAGCACCTCGACGGCGTGACTGCGGACGCCACGGCCCAGCAGAACGCGGACGTCACCCAGAAGTAGTGCGGACGGCAACGGCCGCATGACTGCGACCGAACAGGTTCCCACCCGGATCGAGGCGGCCCGCGAGGCCGTCCTCGACCGGGCGGCGGGGCTCGAGCTGCTCGGCGACGTCCACGGCTCGGGCTACAAGGACGGCGCGGCGCTCGTCCGGCGCGCCGACGGCCAGGTGGTCCAGACCGGGCCGCTGATGTACACGCTGCTCGAGGCGATCGACGGCAGCCGGGACACGGACGAGCTGGCGCGCGTGCTCACCGAGCGGCTCGGGCGCCGCGTCGACGCCGCGCATGTCGAGCGCCTCGCAGAGAAGCTCGCGGCGCAGGGTCTTCTGGCGGGAACCGAGCGCAACGCGCCGCCCCGGCGGAATCCGTTGCTGGCGCTGCGGTGGAAGGTGCTCGTCACGAACCCGAGGACGACGAGGCTCCTCACAGCGCCCTTCACCATCCTGTTCCGGCCGTGGATCCTGTGGCCGGTCGTCGCCTGCTTCATCGGTGTGCTCTGGTTCGTCTTGCTGCACAAGGGCGTTGCGTCGGCGACTGCGCAGGCGTTCAACTCTCCCGGCCTCCTGGTCCTCGTGTTCGTCCTCGGCGTGCTTTCCGCGGGATTCCACGAGCTCGGCCACGCCGCCGCGTGCCGGTACGCGGGCGCGACGCCGGGCGGCATGGGCGCCGGTCTCTATCTCGTGTGGCCCGCGTTCTACACCGACGTCACCGACGCATACCGGCTGCCGAAGCGCGACCGGTTGCGCGTCGACCTCGGCGGCATCTACTTCAACGCGGTCATCGCAGTCGCGACGCTCGCCGTGTGGCTTGCGTGGCGCGTCGACGCGCTGCTCCTGCTGGCCGCGCTCCAGCTCCTGATCATGGTGAAGAACCTCTCGCCGGTGATCCGCTCCGACGGGTACCACATCCTGTCCGACCTGACGGGCATTCCCGATCTGTACGCGCACATCGGCCCGACGCTGCGCCGGCTCATCCCGTGGCGGAGGAGCGAGCCGTCGGCGCTGACGGGTCGCGCGCGTCTCCTCGTCACGCTCTGGGTGCTGATCGTCGTGCCGGTGCTCCTGAGCCTGATGCTCGGCGCCGTCGTCGTGCTGCCGCGGCTTCTCGCGACCGCGTGGGACAGCGGCCGTCACGTCGGAGCGGCGATCCCGCACGACGCCGGCCGAGGCGACGTCGTGGGTGTCTTCGCGTCGCTCATCCGCATGCTCGGTCTGTTCCTGCCGGTCATCGGCAGCGTCCTGATCGCACAGCGGGTCGCGCGCACGACTGCCGCGACGGCACGGACGTGGTCGGCCGGCCGCCCGGTCCGTCGCGGCGCGCTCGTGATGGCGACTGCAGCCGTGTTCTGCGGCGCCGGCTGGGCGTGGTGGCCCGCCGGTCAGTACCAGCCTGTCAGGGCCTCCGACCGCGGCACGCTCTCGAGCTTCGCGAACGCACTCTCGCCATCGCCCGCGCCGGCGAGGCTCCTGGCCTTCGTGCATCCGGTACGGCTTTCGCCTGGGACGCACCTGGCCGTCTCGATGATCCCGGTCGGCGGTGCGACGAAGGCGCATCCCGCGCTCTTCGTGATCGAGGGCGGCCACGGACAGCCTGCCGTCGCGATCCTGAGTGCGACCGCCCCCGATGCGACGGCGGCGAGCACGACGACGACGACCGCGACCACCGCCGCAACGACGACTCCCACGACCACGTCGCTGCCGACGACGACGAGTGCCACGCCGTCTCCGGCGTCCACGGAGGCGACCGCCTTTCCGTTCCAGCTGCCGTCGGCGCCTGGACCGGGTGGCACGCAGGCACTCGCCGTCAACAGGACGAACGGCGGCGTCGCGTACGACGTCGCCTACTCGCTCGTCACCGTCAGCAAGGGTGCGCCGGTGACGAACACGAACAGCGCCTACGCGCTCGCGAACTGCAAGAGCTGCACGACTGTGGCGGTCTCGTTCCAGGTCGTGCTCATCGTCGGGACGAGCAAGCTCATTGCGCCGATCAACGCGGCCGCCGCGATGAACGGCAACTGTCCGGCCTGCATGACCACGGCCATCGCGGACCAGCTCGTGGTGACGCTCACGGCTCAGCCGACGAAGGAGCTCGTGGCCAAGATCGACTCCGCGCTGCAGCAGTTGAACGCATTGCCCAAGCTCGGCGCGGGCGGGACGCCGGCCGCCGTCCTCGCGCAGGTCTCCGGCGTGCAGCAGCAGATCGTCTCCGCGCTGAACGACAGCGGCCTGCTGGCGAAGCCGATCACGACGACGCCGGCGACGACAACGACGTCGACGACGACCGCGACGACGCCCACGTCCACGAGCACGACGACCCGGTCCACGACGACGCCGACGGACTCGACAGCGACCGCGACGACGCCGGCGACCACACCGGTGCCGTCGACGACGACGGCCACGACATCGCCGACGACGACGTCGACGACCGCGACGACCCAAACGACCACGACGACCCCGACCACCACGTCGTCCACGACGACGACTTCGCCGACGACGACCTCCGGCTAGGGCCGATGGAGCGTATCGGGGCCGCCATGGGAGACGCGTGAGCGACCCAGCTGGTTCGCGCCCAAATAACGGGCTCGCGCGACTACTGTCGCTCGCGTGCAGTTCTCGTTCGAGTTCGGCGGCGAGCCGCAAGATCTCCTGATCACGCTGTCAGGCAGCGCGACCCCGCAGGATCTTCGCCGCATGAACGCGGACCTGATCTCTGATCCCCGTTACAGGACCGGTCTCGCGATTCTCGTCGACCTCTCTCAGCTTGACGCCTCAGGCTTCGACGACGATGGGTTTCGGTTCGCAACGGAGCCGATCGCCGAGCGCGACTGGGAACACCCACCGCTGGCCATCGCCATCCTCGCGCCCGACCAAGAAACGTTCGATGCTGCCCGTCTATACGCCGCCTACCTCGGCGGCTCCGCGTCGGGCCGTGCCGTCTTCCGGACACGAGTGGACGCAATCGCCTGGCTCCGCGACCAACGCGGAAACTCGCAGCCCGAGCCGTAACGAGGGCAGCCACGCAGCCTGCACGTCCCGCCGGTGGGTTAGGACGTTACGCCCGGCGGGCATCAGCGTTTGGGTGTTGACGGGTCCTCTCTCTCCTGGGATTGCAGAGGACCTCGAGGAGCTGAAGCGCAAGCTCGCCGACATGGACGCCGACGACCTCGACACGGAGCTGACGAAGCGGATGGCGGTGGAGATCAGCGCCATCCGGCTGCAGCTGAAGCGGCTGTCGTTTGAGCAGCAGGCGATGCTCGCCAGGCTGGAGAAGCTGAGAGACGCGTCGAGCGCTACCGCGACGTAGCGCGGGCGGGTAGGACGGGATTTCCCTCGGTCGGGGGAGAGCCACCGCTTTCTCGGAGAGCGATATAACAAAAGTCATGGGGGACAAGCGGAAACCCTCCGTCACTGCGGACAAGGAGCGCTTGGCAATGGAAACACCACACTTCACGTGCCCGCATTGCGGCCAGATGCAGGGCCGCGGCGCGGCGCCGAACTTCACAACCATCACTGACCCGGCACACGGCCGGTCGGTCGTCATCCTTTCCTGTCGCAACCCGGCCTGTCAGGCGGCGATCGGGAGCTACGACGTCGAGTCAGCGGCCTTGCTGCAGGCGGTTGGGAACTGATCCATCCGGGTCTCGACGAAAGTCGAGGGGCGCGGATAGTTAGCTGTGGACTGGTGGACCGACCCCTAGTTGCCGCAAGCCTGGGGTTCGGGGGAAACGCGAATTTCAGCGGCCCCAGTCCCTAAGGGTGTCCCGGTCTCTTGGACAGCCGGGCCGCCCTCCTATTCATCCATGACTCGTTGACGCGCGGTGCCCGGGCGTAGCCTGACGAGACACCAAAAGACCCGCCTTAGCGGGCCTTTCATGAGTGGAGCGTATCGGGATCGAACCGATGACCTCCGGCTTGCAAAGCCGG
>DASXLN010000320.1:0-8225 GCA_036496165.1 Gaiellaceae bacterium
CGCCCGTCCGTGCTCCGCGCAGCCGCTCGGCGGCGACGCGGTGTCCGGGAGGCTATTGATCGGTATCGACGTCACGATCGTCGAGGTTGGGCCTCGGGACGGGCTCCAGTCCGTGAAGCAGACGATGTCGACGCCTGCGAAGTTGCGGTGGATCGACGCGCTCGCACACACAGGACTGCGCCACATTCAGGTCGGCTCATTTGTTTCGCGGCGTGCTCTTCCCTAGATGGCCGACTGTGCCGATGTCGTGCGGCACGCACTGACGATCCCGGATGTGCGGGTATCCGTGCTCGTGCCGAATCTTCGCTATGCGCAGCTCGCCTTCGACGCCGGCGTGCACGGTATGACGATCCCCGTGTCGGTCAGCGAGCCCCACTCGCTGGCCAACATTCGAAAGACGCACGACGAGATCGTCGATGACGTTGGGGCCATCGTCGCCTTGCGCGACGCGCGGTATCCGGATACACAAATCGAGGTCGGTCTCGCGACCGCGTTCGGATGCACGATCCAGGGCGCCGTTCCCGAAGACGACGTGATCCGTCTGGCCGGCCGGATGGTGGAGTGCGGCGTCGACTCCATCCATCCCGCCGATACGGTGGGATTCGCGAGCCCGACGCAGATTCGACGGCTGATTCCGCGCCTACGCGCCGAAGTTGGCGAGAGGTGTGGCTCGGTTCATCTGCACGACACGCGCGGCCAGGGGCTCGCGAACGTCGTCGCTGCGCTCGACGTCGGCGTCCGGGCCTTCGACTCGTCGCACGCCGGCCTCGGCGGTTGTCCGTACGCGCCGGGTGCCACCGGAAACATCGTGACCGAGGACCTCGTCTTCCTGCTCGAATCGATGGGACTGCCCACCGGCGTCGATATCGAGCGGCTGGTCGAGGCTCGCTCGATTCTCGCCGCGGGGTTGCCCGGCGAGGAGCTGCACGGCCATGTCGCCGAGGCGGGCCTGCCGAAAGGATTCGTTCCCGCGACGGCTGCGGCGTGAGCGGCGTCGAAGCCGAACGGCTCCCGCTCGCCGGGGTGCGGGTGGTCGAGCTCTCGCATGTCGTCATGGGCCCGGCCTGCGGTCTCGTCCTCGCCGATCTCGGCGCGGACGTCGTCAAGGTCGAGCCTCCGACGACCGGCGACAAGACCCGAAATCTCCGGGGGGCCAGCACGGGCCTTTTCACGACGTACAGCCGCAACAAGCGGAGCGTCGCCGTGGACGTTCGCGCGTCGGAAGGCCTCGCCTTCGTGCGGCGCCTGCTCGCACAGGCGGACGTGCTCGTCGAGAACTTCCGCCCGGGCGCACTGGACGAGGCGGGACTGGACTACGCATCGCTGAGCGGAGAGGCGCCTCGTCTGGTGTATTGCTCGCTCAAAGGCTTCCTCGGTGGGCCGTACGAGCACCGGGTCGCTCTCGACGAAGTCGTCCAGATGATGGGCGGCCTCGCCTACATGACAGGCCCCCCGGGCCGGCCGCTTCGAGCCGGCGCCTCCGTCAACGATCTCATGGGCGCGGTTTTCGCCGTCGCCGGCGTCGTCGCTGCGCTGTACGAACGGGAGCAGACGGGCCGCGGCAAGCTCGTCAAGGCCGGGCTCTTCGAGAACAGTGCGTTCCTGGTCGCCCAGCACATGGCACGGTTCGCCATCACAGGGGAAGCGCCGCGACCGATGCCCGTCCGGGATCCCGGCTGGGGGGTCTACGACGTCTTCGAGACGAGCGACGCGGAGCGCGTCTTCGTCGCCGTCGTGACCGACGGCCAGTGGCGCGCGTTCTGCGACGCCTTCGGATTCGCCGAACTGGCTTCGATGGAAGCTCTCTCCAGCAACCAGCGCCGCGTCGAGTCGCGCGATTGGCTGATACCCGACCTCGCGGCCGCGCTTGCCCGTCGCACGAGCGGCGAGGTCTGCAGCATCTGCGAGCACGCCGGGGTGGGCTTCGCGCCGATCAAGCGGCCCGACGAGCTGTTCGACGACCCGCACCTCTCTCGGCCGGAGGCGAGGGTCGACGTCACGCTCGATGACGGCACCACCACATGGCTCCCAGGGGTGCCGCTCGAGCTCGACGGCCGGCGCTTGTCCGGCCGGCGGAACCCACCACGTCTCGGCGAGCACACCGTCGAGGTCGCCGAAGAGCTCGGCTACAGCTCGGACGAGATCGCGGTTCTCCTCGGCGCCGGCGTTCTCGCCGTCGCCGACGCTGCGCAGGTCTGAATCAGAGCACGGTCGAGGCCGCCGTCCAGCGGTACAGATGCTCCGGGCGGCCGGCCGCGCCGTAGCGGAGCGTGAAGTCGACCGCACCGGAGTCCGCGAGGAATCTCAGGTAGCGCCTCGCGACGCCGGGGCTGATCCCCGCTTGCGCGGCGACTTCGGAGGTGGAGAGTGCGGAGCTCGAATCCCGCAGGAGCGAGGCGACGAGAGTCAGCGTCGGCGGCGAGATCCCCTTTGGCAGTGACGCGTCGCTGCTCGTCCGCAAGAGCCCATAGAGACGATCGATGTCGCGCTGCTCGGCCTGGCGCATGTCGGCGAGCCGACGGCGAGCCTCGGCATACGACTCGAGCCGATCCCGGAACGTGAGGAACGTGAACGGCTTGACGATGTAGTGAACGACGCCGAGCTGCATCGCGTCGCGGAGGACCTCGACGTCCTTTGCCGACGTGATCGCGATGATGTCGACTTGCGGCGAGGCGCCCGTGCGCAGCTTGCGCATCAGTTCGATGCCGTTCTCGTCGGGCAGGTAGATGTCGAGCAGGACGAGGTCGGGTTTCAGCCGCTCCACGAGCACCCGCGCGTCGCGACCGGTCGTCGCCTCTCCGACGACTTCGAAGCCGGGGAGGCGTTCGACGAACTCACGATGCACCGAGACGGCCATGAAGTCGTCGTCCACGACGAGCGTCCGGATCACGAGCGAGCCTCCTCGTGCGAGTGCAGCGGCATCCGCACCGTGAAGCGGGCTCCATCGAGGTTCTCGACCTGGATCGTGCCGCGCCGGCGACGCACTTCCTGGCTGACGAGAGCGAGACCGAGACCGCGCTTGTGCTCGCCGCCGCGCGCGACCTTCGTCGTGAAACCGTCGCGGAAGATCTCCTCCGTCAAAGAAGGATCGACTCCGGGCCCGGAGTCGTGAATCGCGATCACGAGCTCGCCTCCCTCGACGTGCAGCTCGACATCGACGTGACCGCCGCCTCCCCCGACGGAGGCCGACTCGAGCGCGTTGTCGATGAGGTTGCCGAGCATTGCGACGAGCGAGCGGACGTCCTCGAGCTCCTTCGGCAACTCGGTCGCATGGACGTCCAGCTTGACGCCGTACTCGCTTGCGACCGCTGCCTTGCCGAGCAGCAATGCTGCGAGGATCGGGTCGCCGACACGATCGACGAGCGACGCCGCCAGCTCCTGGTGCAGCAGCGACGAGCGATTGATCTCCTGCACGGCGTCGTCATAACGTCCAAGCTCGATCAGCCCGCTGATCACGTGCAGCCGGTGCTGGAACTCGTGCTCCTGGGCGCGCAACGCGTCGGCGAGCTTCTTCACGTCGTGCAGCTCGCGTGAGAGCGCGTCGAGCTCGGTCCGGTCGCGCAGCGTGACCACCGCTCCGATCGGACGGCCGCGCACCTCCACGGGCATGCGGTTCGCAACGAGCACGCGATCACCGAAGACGACGACCTCGTCCTGGCCCGAGATACGTCCCGTGAGCACATCGTGCACGCGACCGGCCGGCACGACGTCTTCCACCCGTCTCCCGACGGCGTCGGGCTCGAGACCGAGAAGTCGCTGGGCCTGGTCGTTGATCAGCGTGATCCGCCCGGTCGGGTCGAGTGTGATCGCGCCCTCGCGGACGCCGTGCAACATCGCCTCGCGCTGCTCGAGGAGTGCGCCGATCTCGTCGGGCTCCAGTCCGAAGGTCTGCCGCTTGACGCGGCGCGCGAGCAAAAACGCCCCGATCGTCGCGAGCACGAGGGCGACGAGCAGCGGGATGAGGATCACGGGCAGCGATGCCTGGAACTCCGTCGCGAGCGCCTTCACCAAAACGCCGACGGACACGAGCCCGATCACACGACCCTGCGAGTTCCGGATCGGCACTTTCGCGCGCATCGAGCGGCCGAGCGATCCCGGCTGCTCGCCCACGAACGTCTTGCCGGCGAAGGTCGCCGAGGGACTCTCGCCCGGGTCGTGCAGCAGCGACTTTCCGATCAGCTTCGGATTCGGGTGCGACATCCGGATGCCGCGGCGGTTGGCGACGACGACGAACGACGCGCCCGTGGCACGCCTGATTCGCTCGGCGATCGGGTCGATGACCTTCGCGCCGTCGGGGCGCGTGAGCGCCGTCACGATCTGCCGGTTCGTGGCGACGGTCTGCGCGATTGCGAGCGACTCGGCACCGGCCCGCTTCGCGATGTCGGCTCGCGAGTGCAGGTAGACGACGACGGACGACACGCCCACTGTCAGGACGATGATTCCGAGCTCCAGGAGCAGAAGTTGCGTCGAGAGCCGAGGCACTCGCTTCGATCTCGTGGCGATGCGCACAGCCCCGATCGTAACGCGGGCCTACCCGCGGGCCGCGATCGAAAATGATCGAAAAGCACCCTAATCGGCGGTTAGTGGGGCTTATGTCGCCAACCTGGACAGACCTCGCGGCACGGCGCACGATCGCCCGCACGGTGGCAGCGTCGGTGCATGGCGCTGCGCATGCGGCGAAGACGTCCTGGGGGGTTCGTAGGTGTCGCTGTTCTGGTTGTCGGTCGGTTTCGGATTCGTCACGGCATCCGTGCTCGCGATCGCGGCCGTCGGACTGAGCCTCCAGTTCGGGATCACGAACTACGTCAACTTCGCCTACGGGGACTTCATGGCGTTGGGCGGCTTCTTCGCGTACGTGGCCAACAGCCAAGTCCTGCACCTCAACATCTGGGTCGCCCTGGTGATCGGCTCGCTCTTGATGGGCGTGTTCGCCGTGACCCTCAACCGGCTGATCCTCGGCCCCTTCGCACGGCGGTTCGACAAGACCCATTACGTGCTCATCGTGACCTTCGGGCTCTCGCTGATCATGCTCAACGCCGAGTACTCCATCTGGGGCGCCCAGGTTCGATTCTTCAAGATGCCGCTCACCCCGGCGATGCACATCGGGCCTCTGCTGCTCACGAGGAATCAGTTGATCGTCATTGCGATCGCGGTCGCGCTGATGCTCGGGGTCCACGCGCTGCTCAAGGCGACCCGGCTCGGGAAGTCGATGCGCGCCATGTCCGACAACACGACGCTGGCCATGACGAGCGGGATCGACACGAAGCGGATCACGACGATCACCTGGTTCCTCTCAGGCGCGCTCGCCGGTGTCGCCGGGACCGTCCTCGGGATCAGCGAGGGCAACCTGACGCCGGCCTCGGGCGAGCTCTTCCTGTTCGTGATCTTCGCCGCGGTGATCCTCGGCGGCGTCGGGAGCATCTACGGCGCAATGGGCGGAGCGGTCCTCATCGGGTTGGCGACGGAGATCTCGGCAGCGTTCATCAATCCCGCCTACAAGCTCGACATCGCCTTTGTCATCCTGATCCTCACCCTTCTCATTCGACCGAGCGGACTGATCGCGCGGCCGGGAACGGCGTAGAGCCTCGATGGTCTACTACGTCTTCACGCTCGTCTTCTTCTGCTTCGACTACTTCATCCTCGCGATGGGGTTGAACATCCAGTACGGCGAGACGGGGATCCTCAATTTCGCGTACATCGGCTTCGTCGCGATCGGCGCCTACTTCACCGGCGTCTTCAGCCTCCACAGTGCGGGAAACAGCGGGCAGCACTACATCCTCGGGCTCGGTCTTCCTTTCCCGCTCAACCTGCTGCTCGGCGGGCTGGCGGCGATGTGCTTCGCATTCGTCGTCGCGCTCATCACCCTCAGACGGTTGCGGACCGACTACCTCGCAATCGTCCTGATCTCGCTGTCGCTCGTGCTCTACGACTTCTGCAACAACTACGTCTCGCTCTTCAACGGCGCCGACGGCCTCTACAACGTGCCGGAGCCTTTCGCGAAGCCGTTCGGTCTCACGGTCAACTCCTTCATCCCGTTCTTCGCCTGCGTCACGGCGGCTGTGTCGCTTCTCATGTGGTTCGTGATGAGCCGCGTGATGCGAGCGCCTCTGGGGCGCACGTTCCGGGCGATCCGGGACGACCATGTCGTCGCCGCAGCGCTCGGCAAGAACGTCTTCCGGATGCAGCTCAAGTCGATGCTGATCGGCTCGTTCTACGCCGGCGTCGGTGGCGGCCTGTTGATCCAGTTCGGCGGTTCCTTCAACCCGACTGCGTGGCTGCCGGGCGAGACGTTCGTCGTTTTCGCAGTGCTGATCGTCGGCGGCGCCGGCAACAACATCGGGATGTTCGTCGGCGCGCTGCTCGTCGAGACGCTGCTCATCCACCTCCCGGCGTTCCTGCCCGAGATTCCGGGTCATCCGGGCCTCATCGAGTACTTCGACAACGCGGTCGTGGGTGTCGTTCTCATGCTGGTGCTCTGGTTCCGTCCGCAGGGAGTCGTGCCTGCACGACTCCCGCGTACTGCGAGCTTCGGAGTGACGGAGCGCCTTGCGGTTGCGCCGCTCGAGCCGGCTGCCCTCGACCCGCAATGAGCGAGACCGGCGTGCTCGATGCGATCGGCCGGACGGAGCGGCGGGCAGCGCTCCGCTGCGAGGGCATCACGAAAGCGTTCCAAGGCGTGCACGCGGTGAACGGCGCCACCTTCGACGTTCCGGAGGGACAACTCACGGCGCTCATCGGCCCGAACGGGGCCGGCAAGACGACCGTCGTGAACATCCTCTCCGGCGCGATGACGTGCGACAGCGGGCGGGCGTTCATCGGCGAGACGGAGATCACCAACCGGCCGAGCTACAAGATCGCGCGCCTCGGCCTGCTGCGCACGTTCCAGCTCTCGCGCGAGCTCGGCGAGCTGACCGTTCTCGAGAACTTGCTCGTCTCGCCCGCCGACCAGGCCGGCGAGTCTCTCGTCAACGTGCTCTTGCGCCCGGGACTGATCCGGCGGCAGGAACGCGAGTACGCCGAGCGTGCGCTGCAGTTGCTCGACGTCTACGGCCTGTACGAGCAGCGCGACAGCCGGGCGAGGGAGCTCTCGGGCGGACAGAAGAAGCTGCTCGAGATCGCACGTGCCGTCATGGCGTCGCCCGAGATCCTCCTCCTCGACGAGCCGATGGCCGGAGTCAATCCCGCGCTCATCGACCTCATCGGGGAGCACATCCTCGACCTCAAGCGAAGCGGCGTCACCGTGCTGATGATCGAGCACAACCTGAACGTCGTCGAGAAGATCTGCGACTACGTGATCGTGCTCGCAGAGGGCCGGACGCTCGCGACCGGCCGCCTCAGCGATCTGCGCGAGAACGCCGACGTCGTCAAGGCCTACCTCGGTGAGGTGATCGATGCCGGCGCTGCTCGCTGAGGGCGTGACCGCGGGCTACGGCCGCGCCCCGGTCATCAACGACATCACGCTGGCCGCGGAGCTCGGATCGGTCACCACGATCATCGGCCCGAACGGAGCGGGAAAGTCGACCTTCGCGAAGGCGCTTGTCGGCGTGCTCAAGCCGATGGCCGGACGGATCACGGTGAACGACTTCGACATCACCATGATCCCGGGTCACCAGATTCCGCGGCACGGGCTCGTGTACGTCCCGCAGAACGACAACGTGTTCAAGCGCCTGACGGTGCGCGAGAACCTCGAGGTCGGCGGGTTCGCTGCACAGGGTGAGACCTCCGCGCGCATGGAGGAGATCCTCGAAATCTTCGCCGACCTCGGCAAGGCAACCGAGAAGAAGGCGGGCCTCCTCTCGGGCGGTCAGCAGAATCTGCTGGCGATCGCGCGGGCGCTCATGGTCGACCCGTCGGTGATCATCCTCGACGAGCCGACCGCCGGCCTGTCGCCCTCCTACACCGACGTGGTGTGGGGCCAGATCGAACGGATCTCGCGCGACACGGCCGTGGTGGTCGTCGAGCAGAACGTCGAGCGCGCGCTCAAGCACTCGGACTTCGTGCACATCTTCGTGGCGGGGCGCAGCCACGTCCACGGCCCTGCGCAGGAGATCGCCGCGCTCGACCTGCCGTCGATCTTCCTGGGGAGATCGCACACGAATTGAGTCGTTCAACCACACAAGGAGGGTGATGATGGTCAAGACAAGATGGTTGCGGGGCGCGACGCTCGCGCTCGCGCTGGCCGCTGCGGCCACGGTCGTGAGCGGCGCGTTCGGCTCGGTGAACTC
>DASXLN010000321.1:0-4741 GCA_036496165.1 Gaiellaceae bacterium
AGTCGTGTGACTCGCGGGAATGGGGCTCGGTCCCGCGCAAGAACCTCATCGGGACGGTGTTCTTCGTGTACTGGCCTCCAAACCGCATCGGCTTCAAATGAGCAAGCTCGAGCAGGTCGCGCCAGGGCTCCGGCGGTGGTCGGCCTGGCATCCCGAATGGCGCCAGGAGGTCGGCTCGGTCGCCGTCGACACCCCGGACGGCCTCGTCCTCATCGACCCCCTCGACCCGCCGCCGGAGGTGCGCTCGCCCGCGCACGTCCTCCTCACCGTCTTCTGGCACGCACGGACGGCCGGCGACCTCGGCGCCGAGCACGTCTGGGCGCCCGCCCGGGGCGTCCGCAAGCTGAAGAACCGGGGCGTCGTCGTCACCGATCCGTTCGAGAAGGATCCGGAGCTGCCGGGCGGGATCAAGGCATACGCAACCGCCCGCGAGGGCGAGGTCGTCTACTGGCTCCCGCAGCAGAAGGCGGTGGCCGTCGGCGACGTGCTGCTCGGAGCCGGGGCGAAGCCGCACGCCACCTCGGAGCCGCTCCGGCTCTGCCCGGAGAACTGGCTCGAGGGGGCGACGACGAAGCAGCTGATCAAGTCGCTCCTGCCGCTCCTCGACCTGCCGCTCGAGCGGATCCTCGTCGCGCACGGAGATCCCGTCCTCCAGGGCGGGAAAGAGGTGCTGCGGAACCTCATCGCGCCCGAGAAACCCTGAGTTTTCGCTAACCTGCCCTCCGGCCTGCGGGCCGCCTTCCCATGAGCAACGTCATCGAGTCGATCGAGCGCGCCCAGCTGCGCAAGGTTCCCCGCTTCAAGGCGGGCGACACGGTTCGCGTCCATTTCCAGGTGATCGAGGGCCAGCGCCGCCGCGTGCAGGTCTTCGAGGGCATCGTCATCAAGCGGCAGGGCTCGGGGGCCCGCGAGACGTTCACCGTCCGCAAGCAGTCGTTCGGCGTCGGCGTCGAGCGCACGTTCCCCCTGCACTCGCCGAAGATCGAGAAGATCGACGTGGCCGCGATCGGCGACGTCAACCGGGCGAAGCTCTACTACCTCCGCGGCCGCGTCGGCAAGAAGGCGCGCGTGCGCGAGCAGCGCTACGCCGGGTCGAAGACGGACGAGGCGCCGACGGTCGTCGACGACGTCGTCGAGTCGGCGGAGCCCGAGGTCGTCGAAGAGCCGGAAGTGGCCGACGAGGCCACGCCCGAAGAAGAGACTGTCGCGACGCCCGAGTAGGGCGCTAGTCTCGGAGCCGGTGAAGCGCACCGGCCAGAAGCTCCTTCGATTCGACCGCAAGCTCGGTGCGCGCTTCGTCGCGGGCGCCGACGAGGCCGGTCGCGGGTCGCTCGCGGGGCCGCTCGTCGTTGCCGGCGTACTGCTCGACTACGGCGCACTGAAAGAGCACCGCGTGCGGCCGCTCGCGTATCTCAACGACTCGAAGCAATGCAGCGAGGACCGGCGCGAGGATCTGTTCCGCGCCGTCGTCGCGTGCGCGGAGAAGGTCGTCGTCCGCGCCATCCCCGCGGGTGACATCGACCGCAACGGGTTGCACAAGTCGAACCTCGCAGGGTTGCGCGCGATGCTCGCCGAGTTGTCGCCGCCGGCCGAGGCGTGTCTCGTCGACGGGTTCCGGCTCGGGCCGCTCGCGCCGGAGCACACTGCCGTCGTCGACGGTGACGAGAAGAGCGCCGCGATCGCGGCCGCGTCGATCATCGCGAAGGTGACGCGCGACCGGCTGATGCGACGGCTCGATGCGCTCTATCCGGCGTACGGGTTCGCGCAGCACGTCGGCTACATCACGCCGGGCCACTCCGCGATCGTGCGCGAGCGCGGCCCGTCGGCGGTGCATCGCCTTTCGTTCCAGGCGTTGTGTTACGGCGGTGAACTCAGCAGAGCGTAAAGCCGCGCGCTGGTATCGGCTGCGCGGCTGGCGCATCCTCGGCACGAACGTCTGGGCGGGCCGCAACGAGATCGACCTCGTCGCGCGGCGAGGCCGGTCGCTCCGCTTCGTCGAGGTGAAGGAGAAGACGGGTCCGCGCTTCGGCGATCCGGCCGAGATGGTGACGGAGGAGAAGCAACGGCGGGTGCGGCGCGCGGCGGCTGCGTGGCTGTCGTCGCATCCCGAGGTGCGCGGGCTCGACGTCGCCTTCGACGTCGTCGCGGTGCGCGAAGGCCGGCTCCGCAGGATCCCCGACGCCTTCTAGGATCTCGGCATGAGCTGGTTCGTCCTCAACGCGCGCGACGCGGAATGGATCGACTGCGATCTCGGCAAGTACTGCAACTTCGAGACGGGAGACGTGCGCTTCGAGCAGCTCGGCATCAACTTGAACGTGCTGCGCCCCGGCGAGCCGATGACGATGTACCACCGCGAGGAGCTGCAGGAGGACTTCCTCGTTCTCGACGGCGAGTGCCTGCTCATCGTCGAGGGCGAGGAGCGCCCGATGAAGAAGTGGGATCTCTTCCACTGCCCGCCGGGTGTCGCCCACGCGATCGTCGGCGCCGGCGACCGGCCCTCGCTCGTGCTCGCCGTCGGGGCGCGCGGGGGCGAGGACGCGACTGTCTATCCCGCCGATCCGGTCGCGCAGAAGCACGGCGCCGGCGTCGTCGCCGACACGGCGAGCGCGAAGGAGGCGTACTCCGGCCTCACGTTCCCGAAGGGGCCGTACAAGGAGGGCTGGCTGCCCGACTAGCGAAGTCCTCCGTCCGTGGCCGTCACGCAGGAGGAGCTGTACTCGTCGCTCGACCTCGAGCTCTCCTGGTCGGAGCGCGCGCTGCCGGAGCACGTGCGCACGAAGCACGTGCACCGCCTTCATCCGTACCACGGGAAGTTCATCCCGCAGCTCGTCGAGGTCCTGCTCGGCCGCTATGTCGAGCCCGGCGGCCACGTCCTCGATCCGTTCGCAGGCTCCGGGACGACGCTCGTCCAGGCGCTCGAGTCCGGCTACGACGCGACGGGCGCGGAGCTTGCCGCGTTCAACTGTCTGCTCATGCGCGTGAAGACCGCGCGATACGACGTCGAGGCGCTCGGGGCCGAGCTGCACGAGCTCGTCGAGCGGCTCGAGTCGCTGCGGACGCACGCGCGGCCGAATGCGTACCTCCGCCGGTGGTACGCGCCCGCGGCGGCGAAGCAGCTGCTCGCGTTCAGAGAGCAGGCGCACTCGGACTTGCTTCGGGTCATCCTCTCGCGCGCGGCGCGCTCCGCACGCCGCGCCGCGCACTACGACCTCGAGGCGCCGAGCGAGCCGATGACGGGCGAGTACTGGTGTCACAAGCACCGCCGCACCTGCCGGCCGGTCGAGTCGGCAAACGGCTTCCTCCGCCGGTACACCCTCGATACGCTCGCGCGGATCGAGGCGTTCGCGTCCGTCCGGAGCGGCCATGCCGCCCACGTGCTCCAGGGCGATGCGCGCGACGTCGAGTATCGGGACACGTTCGATGCGGTGCTCACGTCGCCGCCGTATCCGGGGCTCATCGACTACCACGAGCAGCACCGTTACGCCTACGAGCTGCTCGGGCTGGAGCAGCGCCGTGAGCTCGAGCTCGGCACCGGCTCGACGAAGCCCGCCCTCGAGGAATACAGCGAGGGGATCGCGCGCGCGCTCGCGAACGCGGCATCCGCGCTCGCACCGGGAGCACCCGTGCTCGTCGTCGTCAACGACCGCCGCGATCTCTATCCCGGCATTCTCGAACGGGCCGGGTTGACGCTCGAGGAACGCCTCCGCCGGCACGTGAACCGGCGGACGGGCCGCCGCGCCGGCGAGTACTACGAGGACGTCCTCGTCGCGCGCAGTAATCTCGCTGCGTGAGGTCCCCCGTTCCCGACCGCGCCGCGGCGCAGACGCTCGGCGCCGCTCTCCGTGCCCTCGACTACGACGGGGACGTCATCTCCGACCTCATCGGCGACGAGATCGCCGAACGGGAGGAGGTGGTCGTCGCGGAGCGGCGCCTCTCCGAGTCGCCGCTCGAGACGGCGATTCGCCTGCTCTACCTCCAGCTTCCCGTGCCGGAGCGAAAGGTCGACTCCGGCGTCGCAGAGGCCCTCCTCACGCTCGGACTCGTCACGCGGGAAGGGAAGAACCTCGTCCCGCATGCGCGCATCGTCCCGGTGGACGACACGCTGCTCGCCTCCGACGGGTTCACGCGCGACGCCGACGACCCGCCCGACTACGTCGCCACGTACACACCGACGGCGCGCACGTGCGACCTGCTGACGCCGCGGCCGCGCGTGAAGCGCGCGCTCGACGTCGGCACCGGGAGCGGCATCCACGCGCTTCTCGCGGCGAAGCACGCGAAGCGCGTCGTCGCCGTCGACGTCAACGACCGCGCGCTCGCATACACCGCGATGAACGCGGCGCTCAACGAGCTCGACAACGTCGAGTGCCGGAACGGCAGCTTCTTCGAGCCGGTCGAGGGCGAGACGTTCGGCCTGATCACGTGCAACGCGCCGTTCGTCGTCTCCCCCGAGCAACGGTGGGCGTACCGTGACAGCGGCTTCCGCGGCGACGACGTCACCGCGCACGTCATCCACGAGGCGGCGTCACATCTCGCCGACGATGGATACGCGACGCTGCTCGGAAGCTGGCTCATCGTCAACGAGGACGAGCCGGAGGAGCATCCGGTCGACTGGGTCAAGAAGACGGGGTGCGACGCCTGGATCCTCACGTCGATCGAGAGCGACCCGCTCGAGCACGCCGCGACGTGGAACGGCAGCTTCTTCGCCGACTCGGGAACGTACATGGAGGCGCTGGAAACGTGG
>DASXLN010000322.1:0-4318 GCA_036496165.1 Gaiellaceae bacterium
CTGTTCACGCTGCTGCGACTACTCGACAAGGAGGTCGAGATGCTCCGCTTCCCTGCCGAGAGCCACGAGCTCACGCGCAGCGGCTCGCCGCTCCACCGCGTCATGCGCTTCGACGCCGTGCTCGAGTGGTTCGACCGGCACCTCAAGCAGTAGACCCTCGCCGAGACGACCACCCAGGGCCGGAGCGAACGCGGAGCGTTCGCGACGCCCGCAGCGGCGCGCGGGGATGGCGAAGCCACCACCGCGCGCGCAGAGCGAGAGCTACGCCAAAAACCTCAAGAGCTCGCCGGCTTGGCCGGCGAGCGATTCGCGAAGCGGAACCTTTGTCGGATGAAAGTGCGCAGCACTTTCATCCGTCACCATGAATCCCAATGGACCATGGTGTCGAGCGGCTTGCGCCTGCCCGGCTTGAAGTCGGTGCCGATGGTGTACGCGACGGGGATGAGCGCGACCTGCGTCACCTCGTCGTAGGGAATCCCGAGGATCTCGGCCGCCTCCCGCTCGTGCATCAGGTGGAACGTCGTCCAGACCGTTCCGAGCCCGCGGGAACGGGCGGCCAGCATGAACGACCAGGCCGCGGGCACGATCGACCCGAACATCGAGGCGACGAGCGGGTTCGACTTTCCCTCGTAGCGCCCGATGACGCAGGGAATGACATGCACAGGCACGTCCTGGATGTGCTCGGCGAGATGGACGACGGCGTCCCCGATGCGCGACATCTGCCCTTCGCGCGGCCCGCCTCCGCGCTGGAGGTACGGATGCGCCACCTCACGCCAGAGCTCTCCCAGGCGAGCGCGCTTGTCCGCGTCGGTGACGACGACGAAATGCCAGTTCTGCGAGTAGCTCGCGGTCGGCGCCTGCTGGGCGAGCGACAGGCACTCCTCGATCACCTCCCGCTCGACCGGGCGCGCGAGATCGAGGCGCTTGCGGACGGCACGCGTGGTCGAGAGCAGCTCGTCAGGCGTCAGGTCGAGCACGTGCGGAACCTACCCTCTTTGGAGGATGGCGCGGCGCGATACATCCGACGGCGGTTTCCGGTTTTTCGACGGATACTCCGGCCATGGACTGGGGCGATCCTGTGAACGTGGTGAGCGGCCACCCCATCCTCTGCGTCGACGACGACCCCCACGTGCGGACGGTCATCCAGCGCATCCTCGAGCTCGCGGGCCACGAGTGCGACACCGCGGCCGACTGCGACGAGGCGCGGCGCCTCCTCGCCGTCCATCCCTACTCGGTCGTCCTCTGCGACATCGGCCTCCCCGGCGAGTCCGGCCTCGATCTCCTCGGCGACCTCGCGCGCCGCCCCGCCGTCGCGACCGTCATGGTGACCGGGCACGACGACCCCGGCTCGGCCGACACCGCGCTCGAGCTCGGCGCCTACGGCTACCTCACCAAGCCGTTCGTGACGAACGACCTCCTTATCAACGTCGCCGGAGCGATCCGGCGCAGCAAGGTGGAGGAGGCCCGCTCGGCGGCGCTCGAGCGCGCCTACGCCGCCCTCGCCGCGTCCGAGGCAGAGCTCCGGCGCGCCTACGCCGAGACCGTGACCCGGCTCGGACGCGCGATGGAGTACCACGACCTCGAGACCGGCGCCCACGTCGAGCGTGTCGGCGAGAGCGCCCGGGCCATCGCGCTCGAGCTCGGGCCGACCGAGGTCGCCGCCGACCGCCTTCGCCTCGCCGCGCCGCTCCACGACATCGGCAAGATCGCGATCAGCCAGACCATCCTGTGGAAGCCGGGATCGCTCACCGACCTCGAGCGGCGGCAGATGGAGCACCACACCGACGCGGGTCGCGAGCTCCTCGCCGGGTCAGGAAACGAGCTCCTCGAGCTGGCAGCGACGGTCGCGTGGACGCACCACGAGCGCTGGAACGGCACGGGCTACCCGCGCCGGCTCGCGGGAACGGACATCCCTCTCGCCGGCCGGATCGTCGCGGTCGCAGACGTCTTCGACGCGCTCACGAGCGAACGCCCGTACCGCGGCGCCTGGTCGCGCGAGGACGCGTTCGAGCACGTCCTGCGCGAGCGCGGGGCGGCCTTCGACCCCCAGGTCGTCGATGCCTTCGCCCGGACCCTCACCCGCGGGGGGCGGGCGGCAGCATGATCCGCAAGGCCCCCGACCGGTCGTGCGTCACCTGCGTCGTCGCGGACGACCATCCCCCGATCGTCGACGCGGTCATGCGCTACCTCGCCTCCGCCGGCTTCCCGGTGATCGCGGCGGCGCGCGACGGGAACGAGGCGCTCGCGGCGATCGAGCAGCACCGGCCGAGCGTCTGCGTCTCGGACGTCCGCATGCCGCGGCTGGCAGGGATCGACCTCGCCCGCCGCGCGAAGGAGAGCGCGCCGGAAACGGCCGTCATGCTCTACTCCGGCTTCGCCGACCGCGGCCTCGTCGCCGAGGCGCTCGGCGCCGGCGCACGGGGCTTCGCGCTGAAGGACTCGCCGCTGAGCGACCTCGCCCGCGCCATCGACCTGGTCGCCGCCGGGGAGATCTACGTCGATCCCGTGCTCGCCGCCGACCTCGCGCGCGCCGAGCCGAGGGCAGCCAAGCGGCTCTCCGACCGGGAGCGCGAGGTGCTCCGGCTACTCGCCGAGGGCGGCTCGTACGGCGAGATCGGGTCACTCCTCTTCCTGTCGCCGGACACGGTGCGAGCCCACGCTCACCACGCGATGACGAAGCTCGGCGCCAAGACTCGAACGCAGGCGGTGGCGCTCGCCCTGCGCGACTCCTTGATTGCCTGACACATTGGAGTAACTTTTGTCCAATGGCGCTGCGGTTGTTCGTCGCCGACGACCACCCAGCGATCGTGGACGCGGTCGTGCGCTTCCTGGCGGCCAACGATGAGGTGGAGATCGCCGGCACCGCGGGCGACGGGACCGAGGCCCTCGAGCGCATCGACGAATCCCGGCCCGACGTCGCCGTCCTCGACGTCCGCATGCCCGGCATGGGCGGCATCGAGGTGGCCCGCCGGCTCGCCACGGAGTCCTCGACCACCGGGGTCATCCTCTACACCGGCTACGCCGAGCGCTCGCTCGTCGTCGAGGCGATCGACGCAGGCGCGCACGGGTTCGTCCTCAAGGAGTCGCCGCTCGCGGACCTCCTCCGCGCGGTGCGCCTCGTCGCGGAGGGCCGGACGTACGTCGACCCGGTCCTCGCGAGTGTCCTCGCGGGCCCCGACGCGGCGGCACGGATCCCCGGCCTGACGAAGCGCGAGCGCGAGGTGCTGCGCCTCCTCGCCGACGGCATGCGCAACGAGCAAGTCGGGCGCGAGCTCTCCATCTCGCCGCTGACCGTGCGCACGCACATCGAGAAGGCGATGAGCAAGCTCGAGGCCGACACCCGCACGCAGGCGGTCGCGAACGCCCTCCGCATGTCGCTCATCGAATGATCGACCGTGAGCGCGTGCACGAGCTGAACAACGCGCTGCTGCCCGTGCGGGCCTATGCCGAGCTCGCGCTGCGCAAGCTCGATCGCGCGGAGGACCCGCGCTCGGAGCTCGAAGAGCTGATCGCGGCAGTCGACCGCGCCACCGCGCTCGCGCGCAAACTGCGCGACCCCTCCTAGCGCAGGAGCTCGCCGACCTTCTGTGCGAGCCGGTCGGCGCCGAACGGCTTCTGCAGGAACGCCGTGCCGGGCTCGATGACGCCGCGCGCGATCACCGCGTCGTCGGTGTAGCCGGACATGTACAGGACCTTCAGCTCCGGCCGTTCGGCGAGGAGCGTCTCTGCGAGCTGCCGCCCGTTCATCGCGGGCATGACGACGTCGGTGACGAGCAGATCGACGGTCGCGTCCTTCGCGAGCGCGAGCGCGGCCTCCGGCCCGTTCGCCGGCAGAACCTCGTAGCCGAGCTCCGCGAGGAGCTGTGTGACGGGCACGCGGACCGCGTCGTTGTCTTCGACGAGCAGGATCCGGCCGACGCCGTGCGGGCGGACGCTCTTCGGGGAGGACGCGGGCGCCGGAACGGCGCGCGCTCCCTCGGCGTCGCTCGGCATGTACACCTTGAATGTCGTGCCGATGCCCGGCTCGGTGTAGACCGACACCCGCCCGCCCGACTGCTCGACGATGCCGAGTACCGTCGCGAGGCCGAGGCCGGTTCCCTTGCCGGGCTCCTTCGTCGTGAAGAAGGGCTCGAAGATCCGCTCCGCCGTCGACGTGTCCATTCCGCAACCGGTGTCGCTCACTGCGAGGAGCACGTGGGGGCCGCTGACGATTCCCGTGGTCGTCGGGGCACGATCGAGCTCGACGTTCTGCGTCTCGATTGTGAGGATGCCGCCGCCGGCCATCGCGTCACGCGCGTTGACGGCGAGGTTCATCACG
>DASXLN010000323.1:0-4157 GCA_036496165.1 Gaiellaceae bacterium
CTCGCGGCGTAGGTGCGCATCAGTTCGAGGGCGCGGTGGTCGGCCGAGTGCAGCCCGCGCAGCGTGTTGATCACGACGGGGAAGAAGGTCAGGTAGGAGGCGATCACCGCGACTGCGCCCCAGCCGTTCAGGCCGCTCGGCAGCTTCGGATTCACCCAGACGACGACCATCGGCGCGATCGCGAGAATCGGGATCGTCTGGCTCGCGACGATGTAGGGGAGAAAGCCGCGCTGCAGCAGCCGCGAGTGGGCGAGGACGATGCCGATCGTGAAGCCGACGATCGCACCGACGGCGAACCCGACGAGCGCCTCCTTGCCGGTGAAGAGCGACTTGTGGAAGAGGATCGTGATGAGCGCCGGCTGGTTCACCTGCGTCGGCTGGCCGAACGCCTTGAAGATCGTCCACACGTGCGGCATCGACGTGTTGTCGACGACGAACGGCCACGTCCAACCCGTCGTCGTCCAGATCCAGCGGTACAGCTCCCAGAAACCGACGAGCGCGAGCACGGCCGCGGCGACGGTGAGAACGCGACGAAACACCGGTTGTTCTTATCACGGTTTAGGATCGCCGAGTGCCGCTCGAACCAGCACGCACCGTCGCCGAGCTGAAGGAGCTGCGCGAGCTCACAGGCGACGAGAACGGCGCGCAGCGCGTCGCGTGGACCGACACGTGGGAAGGCGCGCGCGAGTGGCTGCGCGGGAAGGTCGGCGGCACCGATGCGGTCGAGGAGATCGACGAGGCGGGGAACCAGTGGTTCACCCTCGCGGGCGACTCGGAGCGCGAGCTGCTGCTCGGCGGGCACATCGACTCGGTGCCGAACGGGGGCTGGCTCGACGGCTGCCTCAACGTCATGGCCGCGGTCGAGGTTCTGCGGCGCATCGCGTCGGAAGGGCGGCCGCCGCTGACCGTGCGCGTCGTCAACTGGGCAGACGAGGAGGGCGCGCGCTTTGGACGTTCGCTCTTCGGCTCGTCGGCAGCGGCCGGCTCGATGGCCGACCAGGACGAACTGCGGCAGCGCAAGGACGCGAACGGGATCGCGCTGCCGGACGCGCTCGCCGAGCACGGCGTCGACCTCGACGATGCAGTCGCGGCGCGGACGCAGCTCGAGAGCGCGGCCGCCTACCTCGAGCTGCACATCGAACAGGGGCCGGTCCTGGAGTCGATGGACCTGCCGCGCGGCGTCGTCCTCGGGACGTTCGGCGTCGAGCGGCACCTGATCACCTGGACGGGCCAGGCTGCGCATGCGGGCTCGACGCCGATGGACAAGCGCCGCGACGCGCTCGCCGGCGCGGCGAGGCTCGAGCTCGAGTTGCGCGAGATCGCAGCGCGCGTCGGCGGCGGCGCCGTTTGCACGTGCGGCGGTGTCGTGTGCAAGCCGGGGATCGTCACGTCGGTGGTCGAGACCGCCGAGCAGCTGCTCGACCAGCGTCACCTCGACGCCTCGCAACTCGCCGAGCTTCTGAGCAACGCGGAGGCGGCGTCGCGGCGGTTCGCCGCAGAAGAGGACGTCGAGGTCGCCTGGAGCCGCATCTGGAACATCGAGCCGATCCTGTTCGACGATGCGCTGATCGAGCTCGCGGACGAGGCGATCCGCGAGGTGGCTGGGACGTCGCACCGGCTGCCGAGCGGCCCGTTGCACGACGCCGCCGAGGTCGCGCGCGCGGGAATACCGACGGTGATGATCTTCGTTCAGTCCCTGCGAGGGTTGTCGCACACGAAGCTCGAGGACACGAAGGAGGAGCACTTGCAGATGTCCGTTCAGGCACTCGATACGCTCGCGTCGAAGGTGCTGACGCGATGACCACGCTGTTCGGACAGGAGCACGTCGACCGCTATCGAGCGACCGACGGCGAAGAGGGCCATATCTGGCGGGAAGGCTCGACCACCCTGCTGCTGACGACGCGCGGCCGCAAGACCGGCAACGCGACGACGACCCCGCTGATCTACGACTTCGACGGCGACAACCCCGTCATCGTCGCGTCGAAGGGCGGCGCGCCGGAGCATCCAGGCTGGTACCGCAATATCCTCGCGAACAACCACGTCGACGTGCAGATCAAGGGCGAGAAGTTCCATGCCCACGCGCGCACGGCAGAGGGCGAGGAGCGGGCGCGGCTCTGGGAACAGATGAACCGCATGTGGCCGCACTACGCCGAGTACCAGACGAAGACCGACCGGGAGATCCCGGTCATCGTCCTCGAGCGCGCGCACCACTAAGTGACGCGGTAATGGAGATGGACGACGCCGCTCTCGAAGCCGCGCTCGTCGAGTAGCTCGAGCGTCGCGTGAACGTCGTCCGGGAGCGCCGGCTTGCCGGCGCCGACGAGGACGGGGACGAGAAAGAGATGGATCTCGTCGACGAGGCCGGCGCCGATCGCCTGGGCGGCGAGCTCGGGGCCGCCGACGGAGATGTCGCGCGTTGCCGCCTCCTTCATCTGCCGCACCGTCTCGGGATCGAACTCCCGCTCGATTCGCGTTCGCGCAGTCGAGGCGTCCGTCAGCGTCCTCGAGTAGACGATCTTGTCGGCGGCGCGCCAGATCTCGGCGAAGTCGCGCATGACTGGGTGGTCGTCGTCCATCGTCTCCCAGGCCGCCATGGTCTCGTACATGCGGCGGCCATACAGGTAGGTGCCGATGCCGCGCTCGAGATCGTTGACCGCCGCGTGCACCTCGGCGTCGGGCGCGGCCCAGTCGAAGTCCCCCTTCGCGTCCTCGATGTACCCGTCGAGGGACGCGATCGCGGCGTACACGAGCTTCGCCATCCGGCCGTGATTGTGCCGTAGGCTCGCCGCCGTGGATCGGCGGGCGGCTATCGGGGGGGTCGGCGTCGGCATCGCCGTCGGCTGGAACATCGCCGCCATCGGCGCCGTCGCGACGCGCATGTCGCATGCGTACGGCGTCGGGCTCGCCACCATCGGCCTGCTGACGACGACGCAGTTCCTCGTGCACATGGCGATGCAGATCCCCGGCGGGCGCACGGCCGACCGCTTCGGCGCGCGGCGGACGGCATTCGCGGGCCTCGCCGCGATCGCGATCGGCAATGCAGTCGCGCTCCCGTCGGCGACGCTCGCTCTCGCGTTCGCCGGTCGCGCTGTCGTCGGCTTCGGGACGGGCCTCGCGTTCGTCTCCGGCAGCGACTACATCCGTGCACGCGGCGGCTCGCCGTTCCTCCAGGGCCTCTACGGCGGCGGCTCGGTCCTCGCGCCCGGGCTCGCGCTCGCGATCGTCCCGTCGATCGGCGGGTTCCGCGCGCCGTACGAGACGGCGCTCGTCGTCGTCGCCCTCGCCGTCGCGGCGCTCGCGCTCGCCCCGGCGGCGCCGCGCGCTGTCCGCCACGCGGGCGAGCGGATCGACACGGGCTTCTTCCGCGACCGCCGCCTCTATAGCCTCGCCGCGATCCACGCGATGTCGTTCGGCTTCAGCGTCATCGTCGGCAACTGGGTCGTGACGCTGCTCGAGCACCACGGCCACTCGAAGTCCGCGTCCGCGGCGGCGGGATCGCTGACGCTGCTGCTCGGCTTCTTCACACGCGCCGCCGGTGGCTCGCTCCTTCGCCGCACCGACGCGCCGCGCTGGGTGGCGGCGAGCCTCGTCATCGGCGGCGCCGGCGCGGTCGTGCTCGCGCTGCCACTCCCGATCGCCGCCGCGTTCGTCGTCTGCGCGATCATCGGCCTCGCTGCCGGCGTCCCGTTCGCGATGGCATTCACGGGCGCCGCAGCCGCGCGGCCCGACTCGCCGGGAGCCGCCGTCGGCTTCGTCAACGGCTGGGCGGCGCTCGCGATCGTGGCGGGCACACCGCTCGTCGGCCTGACCTTCTCGCTCCCCGGCGACGGCCGCATCGGCTTCGTGGTGCTGGGCTGTCTCGCGGCCGTGACCGCGCTCGCGACGCCGCGTTTCGGGCGATAGAGTCGGCGCATGCTCAGCTTCGGGGTCACCGTGCTGCCCGATCCGCCGTACCAGCGCTGGCTCGAGCTGATCCAGCTCGCCGAGAAGCACGGCTTCGAGTATGCGTGGACGTACGACTCCCACGTGCTGTGGCAGGAGTCGTTCCCGCTGCTCGCGGTCGCGGCGCGGGAGACCGCGAAGATCAAGCTCGGGCATTTCGTCACGAATCCCGCGACGCGCGAGCCCACGGTGCTCGCGAGCTCGTACGCGACCCT
>DASXLN010000324.1:0-6638 GCA_036496165.1 Gaiellaceae bacterium
CCAGGCCGGGGAGTTCAGGCCGACGCCCAGCGACTTCGCCTGCGCCGGCTGCCCGGCGCTCGACCTCGTCTGCGCCGGGCCGGGGCTGCGCGAGTCGTCGGCAATGCTCGCGTTCAGTGCCGCGTAGCTACGTCGCAGAGGCACGGAAGCGCGTCGCGCCAAAGCGCGAGCGCATCCGCCCGATCATCGAACGGCTCGCGCTCGAGCATCAGGACGCGGCGATCGCGCTGACGTTCCGCAACCCGCTCGAGCTCCTCGTCTCGGTGATGCTCTCGGCGCAGACGACCGACGTGAATGTCAACCGAGTCACCGCGACGCTCTTCGACAAGTACCGGAAGCCCGAGGACTATCTCGCGGTCGCGCAGGAAGAGCTCGAGCGCGACATCTTCGCGACCGGCTTCTACCGGCAGAAGGCGAAGGCACTCCGCGGGACGATGCAGATGCTCATCGAGGAGTTCGACGGCGAGGTGCCGCGGACGCTCGAGGAGCTGATGCGCCTCCCCGGCGTCGCGCGGAAGACGGCGAACGTCGTCACGGCCGAGCTCGGCGACGCGCAGGGCATCGCGGTCGACACGCACGTGCGACGGTTGTCGCAGCGGCTCGGCCTGACGAAGGAGGAGGACCCGGTGAAGATCGAGCGGGATCTCCTCCGCCTCGTGCCGCGCGAAGACTGGAGCCGCTTCTCGCATCTCCTCATCTGGCACGGACGGCGGGTGTGCGACGCGCGGCGCCCTCGATGTGAAGACTGTGTGCTGAATGACCTCTGCCCGTCGAGCCGCGTCTGAGTTGCATCCCGCCACGCACGGCTTCGAGCTCGCCGCCGACGCGTACGAGCGCGGCCGTCCGGATTATCCCGCGGCGGCGATCGAGTTCCTCGTCGAACGGCTCGGGCTGGTGCAGGGCCGCACGGTCCTCGACCTCGCGGCGGGCACCGGCAAGCTGACGCGGCTCCTCGTGTCGACCGGAGCGAACGTCGTCGCTGTCGAGCCGATCGCGGAGATGCGAGAGAAGATCGGAGGCGCACGCGTGCTCGACGGGACGGCGGAGGCGATCCCGCTTCCCGACGCGTCGGTCGATGCGGTCACCGTCGCGCAGGCGTTCCACTGGTTCCGCGCGGACGAGGCGCTCGCCGAGATCCACCGCGTGTTGCGGCCCGGCGGCGGACTCGCGCTCGTGTGGAACGTGCGGGACGAGCGCGACGCCGTGCAGGCGGCGGCCTCGGAGATCATCCACCCGCTCGAGGCCGATGCTCCTCGACGCCAGAAACGGGACTGGGCGGAGGTGATCGGTGCGACCGAGAAGGCGAGCTTCGATCACGAGCAGCTCGTCGACGAGGACGCTTTCCTGTCGCGCTTCCTCTCGGTGAGCTTCGTCGCAGCTGCGCCGGACGACGTGCGGGCGAACGTCGAAGAGCAGCTGCGCGCGCTTGCGCGTGACGCGGGCACGCCGATTCGGCTGCCGTATGTGACCGAGGTCTACGTCGCGTTCAGTTGACGGACGGGTCCTCGGGCATCCGCGCGACGAGCTCGTAGATGCCGCCCTTGCGGCGCAACACGTCGGCCCACAGCTCGCCGGGCGCCTCGGTGAACGCGTCGTCGGGGAGCGACTCCTCGATGATCCAGTCGTCGCGCTCGAGCTCGTCCTCGAGCTGGCCGGCGCCCCAGCCGGCGTAGCCGGCGAAGACGCGGCGGCGGATCGTCATCGCGGCGACGTCCTCCGGCTCGTCGAGTGACGGGAAGCCGAGTGCGCCGAAGAGCGGCACGGCCGCGTCATCCGGATCGAGGAACTCGCCGAGGACGAGCACCGCGTTCGGCTGCACCGGGCCGCCGACCCAGACCTGGTCGCCGTCGTCGACGAGCGGCTCGAGCTGCGGAACGAGCTCGACGACGGGCGCGGGGGAGGGGCGGTTGAGCACGAGCCCAGCGGCTCCTTCGTCGTTGTGCTCGGTGATGAGGACGACGGTTCGCCGGAAGTTCGGGTCGAGCAGGCCGGGTGAGGCGACCAGCAGCTGCCCCTGGAGGGACTCGACCTCGCTCATTCCTTCTTGCTGCCCCGATACGAGATGACGTGAACGCGCTCGACTGTAAGCATTCCTTCCTGCACCATCTCGTCGAGGATCGGGACGACGCGGTCGATGTTCTCCGCCGTGTCGACGATCTCGATGAGAACAGGGAGATCCTCGGACAGACGCAGGATCCGCGATGTGTGCAGACGCGAGTCGGCGCCGAAGCCCTCGATCCCGCGCACGACTGTCGCGCCGGCGAGCCCCTCCTCGCGCACGCGCTCGACGATCGCCTGGTACAGCGGCTTGCCGTGCCACGTGTCCGACTCGCCGATGAAGAGACGGAGGAGCTTGCCTTCTCCTTCGAGCTTCACAGCGCCCGCCCGAGAACGACTCCGAGGTAGACGGCCGCGAGCCCGGCGGCGAGGCTCCCGAACGCGTTCGCCGCGGCGACCCCGAGTGCGCCGTCCTCCGTCAGCCGGTACGTCTCGAACGAGAGCGTCGAGAACGTCGTGTACGCGCCGAGGAAGCCGATCGTGACTGCGCCGCGGATCCACGAGGCGACCGTCAGCTGCTCCGTCATCACGGTGAAGATGAAGCCGAGCACGAACGCGCCGCTGACGTTGACCACGAACGTCCCCCACGGGAACGCGCCGGCGACGCGGCGGCTGACGAAGCCTTCGAGCCCGTAGCGGGCGAGCGCACCGAGCGCGCCTGCGACTGCGATCGCGGCGGCCGTGCGCATCGATCAGGCGGCGCGCGGGGTCAGCGCGACGAGGAGGCCGCCGTCATCGTCGTACGCCGGGAAGAAGTCGCCGGTGACCGGCTTGATGTGCCCCGACCGTGCGCGCAGCTGGAGCGGCTCGTTCAGGCGGCGAACGCCCCATTCGAGCGCGAGCTTCGCAGGGTTGCGCTCCTCCTCGAAGCCGGCGAGGCCGAGGCTCGAGACGAGGTCGGCGCCGATGAGCTCCTTGTCGCCCCAGCCCGTCAGCTCGTACACGCCGCGGCCGACTGCGAGGATGCGGGCCTCCTTGTCGCAGACGACGAAGCCGGTGCCGGGCGCCGGGTAGTAGTCGTCGAGGAGCTCGAAGAGGAAGCCGAAGCCGCAGTGGTGGCAGGCGACCGGCTCCGAGTAGAGGCCTTCCATCCGGTCGGTGTCGACCGACCGCTCCTTGCAGTTCGGGCAGATGAAGTGGGGCACGAGGCCAGGTTAGCTTCGGGGGTGCGCGTCGACGCGGCGTGCCCACGCGTGCAGCGGCGAGTCGCCCTGAAGCGGCTGGGACTCGACGAGGACCTCGTGGAACCGTTCGTCGTCGCCGGGCGGCAGCCCGAAGGCGGCGTACTTGAGGAAGGGGAACGCGACGACGTCGGCGAGCCCGAACTCGCCGAAGAGGTAGTCCCGCCCGTCGAGGAGCCCCTCGAAGAGGGCGACGTGGCCTCGCATCTCGGCTGCGAGCGCGTCGTCCGGGCCGTCGTCGGCGATCGCATTCGGCGCCCGCTTCCAGACCCGGTTGAACCACTCGACGAAGATGCGCACCTCCGCGCGTCGAGCCGGCTCGCGGGGCAGAAGCGGCGGCTCGGGAAAGCGTTGCTCGAGCCACTCGAGGATGACGGGAGAGTCGGTGACGACCTCGCCGTCGGCGGCGACGAGCACGGGCACGAGCGTCTGCCCGCTTGCCGCTTCGACGAGGGAGCGATCCGCCGGGTCGACGTCGATCCACTCGACCGAGATTCCCTTGTGCCCGGCGGCGAGCGCGATCCGTTCGACGTTCGTCGAGAACGGGATCCGGTAGACGCGGATCAGATCCACTTCTTGCGGTGGAAGAACCAGAGTTGGATGAGCGACGTCACGATGATCACGCCCCAGACGTACGCGTAGCCGAAGTGCCACCGCAGCTCGGGGATATTCACGAAGTTCTGGCCGTACAGGCCGACGATGAACGTCGGAAGCAGGAGGACCGAGGCGATGACGGTCAGTATCTTCATCACCTCGTTCTGGTCGTTCGCGATCTTCGACTGGTGGTAGTCGCGCACGCTCGCGAGGAGGTCGCGCGAGAGCTCCAGGCCGTCGAACGCCCGGAGGAGCTTGTCGTACGAGGAGTTGAACGCGATCTCGACATCCTTCGTGAAGACCTCGGGCCCATCTTCGACCTCGACGACGTCGTCGATGACGCGGCGGACGGCGTCGCGCATCGGCGCCAGCGTGCGGCGGATGTGGAGCAGGTCGTGACGGAGCGCGGAGATGCGCTGCCGTGTCAACTCGGCGGACTGCGTCTCGACCTTGTCCTCGAGCTCGTCGATCTCCTCGTCGAGCGCGTCGACGAGGTCGAGGTAGCGCTCCGCGATCTCGTCGACGAGGCGGTACGTCATCATTCCGGCCGAGTCGCCGGGCTTGATCGTCTTCTTGACGATGGCGACGTCGCAGGCGGGGCGGTTGCCGTGTGGCGTCTTGCGCACCGTGAGCAACAGATCGTGCGTGATGACGAGGTCGATCTCCTGGTAGAAGACGTCGTCCTCGTCGGGGACCGCAACCGCGACGAGGAGCACGCCGAAGACGTAGTCGCCGTGCCCCTGGAGCGTCGGCCGTGGCTCGTCGTCGTGCTGCGGCGGCGCGAGCAGAAGCTCGACCGCCGACTCCTCGAGCTCGCGCGGCGCCTGCTCGCGGATCTCGTCCGCGCTCGGGTCGAGGAGATCGATCCAGGTCGCAGCCACCTGGCCGCGTTTCGACGTGGCGGAGCTTAGACCTTCGCCGGCGCGGTGGCAGCCGTGCCGGGATGGCCCTCCAACGCGGCGAGGTATCGCTCCGCGTCGAGCGCTGCCATACAGCCGGAGCCGGCCGCGGTGACTGCCTGCCGGTAGACGTGGTCCTGGACGTCGCCGGCGGCGAAGACCCCGGGGATGTTCGTCTCCGTCGATCCCGGCTTCGTCACGAGGTAGCCGTTGGCGTCGTGGTCGAGCTGGTCGACGAAGAGCGCCGTCGTCGGGTCGTGGCCGATCGCGACGAAGACGCCGTCGGTCTTGTACCGCCAGGTGTCGCCGGTCTGCGTGTCGCGCAGCGTGACGCCTTCGACCTTGCCCTCGCCGAAGATGTCCTCGACCTCGGCGTTCGTGATGAACTCGATCTTCGGGTTCGCGCGGGCGCGCTCGAGCATGATCTGCGAGGCGCGGAACTCGTCCCGCCGGTGGACGACGGTCACCTTGGTCGCGTACCGCGTCAGGAAGTTGGCCTCTTCCATCGCGGAGTCGCCGCCGCCGACGACGACGAGCTCCTTCTCCTTGAAGAAGGCGCCGTCGCAGGTGGCGCAGGCCGAGAGGCCGCGGCCCTGGAAGTGCTTCTCGCACGGGAGGCCGAGCCAGCGCGCGGTCGCGCCGGTTGCGACGATCACCGACTGTGCGGCGTACTCCTCGTTCTCGACCCAGATGCGGAACGGCCGCTCGGAGAAGTCGACGCGCGTCACGTCGTCGGTGACGAACTCGGTCCCGAAGCGCTCCGCCTGGCGGCGGAACTCGGCCATCATCTCCGGGCCCATGATCCCGTCGGGATAGCCGGGGTAGTTCTCGACGTCGGTCGTGACCATCAGCTGGCCGCCCCAGTTGAAGCCTTCGATGACGAGCGGCTGCAGGTTCGCCCGCGCCGCGTAAAGGGCGGCGGTGTACCCCGCGGGGCCGCCGCCGATGATGATGAGCTCGCGTGTATTTGTCATGTCACCTCTATTAAACGAATTCGGGCGGCCGGACGTTCCCGGCAGGATTAGCGATCCCGCCGACCGGCAACGGGAACAACGCGTGGCGGGATCGATCACCTGGGAAGAGCTGCGGGAGCTCGCCGCGTTCAGAGCGACCCGGGGTTGTGCGATCAGTCTCTATCTCGGCCTCGATCCGTCCCTGGCGCCGACCCCGAAGGACGTCCAGGCGCGGGTCGACTCGCTCCTCCACGGTGCTCGCGACGGCCTCCCGGAGGATCTCGACCGGATCCGTCATTGGTTCAGGACCGACTTCGACCGCGCGGGCGTGCGCGGGCTCGCCCTCTTCGCCGCCGGCCAAGAGGGCCTGTGGCGGACGCTCGAATGCGCAGAGGCGGTCGAGGACGACGTGCGCGTCGGCGACGAGCTCTACCTCGCGCCGCTCATGCCCCTCGTCGGCCGCGGCGACGCGGTGCTCGTCGCCGTAGTCGGCCGTGAGCGCGGACAGGTGTACAAGCTCGAGGCCGGGAAGCTCGCCGAGATCGCCCATCAGACGGATGACGTTCCCGGCCGCCACGATCAGGGCGGCTGGTCGCAGGCGCGCTACGAACGGCACATCGAGACGCTCGTCGACCGGCATCTGCGTCGCGTCGCCGACACGCTCGACCGTTGCGTCCGAAAGCTGCGGCACGTGCGCGTCGTCCTCGTCGGGAACGACGAGGTGCGGCCGGAGTTCGAGGCGATGCTCGCGCACGAGACGCGCGCATGCGCCGTCGGCTGGACGAGCGTCGAGGCGCACGCGGACGGGCCGCAGCTCCTCGAAGCCGTGCGCCCCATCCTCGACGCGTGGTGGACGGGCCGCGAGTCGGAGCTGATCGACCGCTGGCGGGAGGAGGCGGCGCGCGACGGCCGCGCGACCGCCGGCTGGGAGGCGACGCTCGAGGCGGCCTCCG
>DASXLN010000325.1:0-3482 GCA_036496165.1 Gaiellaceae bacterium
CCGTACCTCCGCCCCGACAACGAGCCCTCGGCGATCGCATGGGCGGGCGTGACGCTGGATCTTCCGGCGTACGTCTCCTGACGTTCCATACGCGGTGCCTTAACGAGCGCCTAATGACGACGCAATCTGCCGGCGCATAGCGTCGGGGCATGTGGCGATGGTGGGCTTGGCTCATGCTCCGGCGACTCGGTTGGCCGGCGCCCGAAGACGAAGAGTTTCTCGGTCCGTCGCGATAAGGCTGCGCAACGCGTCGAGCGCCGTGCTCGTTAGCCTCGCGGGAGCCGGCGGCGGCCTCGCCACGAGCGTGAGCCTCGCCCAGCCGGTCCCGACGGTCCCGACCAGGCACGTGCTCGGATACTCGGTCGGCCATCGGCCCATCGTGGCCTGGCTGATCGCGCCCACGGGCGCGCGGCGCTCGATGGTCGTCGTCGGCTCGATCGCCGGGGATGAGCCGGGCGGCATCGCCATCACCAAGCTTCTGACTTCGAAAGCGGTGCCGGGTGTCCGGCTGTGGCTGATTCCGACGATGAATCCGGACGGGACTGCCCGCGGGACGCGTGGCAATGCCGACGGCGTCGATCTGAACCGCAACTTCCCATTCCTCTGGCGGCATCTGGGCGCCCGGGGCACGCGCTACTACTCGGGCCCGCGCTCCTCGTCCGAGCCGGAATCGCGGGCGATCGAAGCGTTCATTCGGAGGACGCGGCCCGGCCTCGCGATCTGGCTGCACCAGCCGTACGGCTTGGTCGACGACTCGCAAGGCCCCCGCTGGGCGGAACGGTTGCTCGGTCGAGCGATCGGGCTTCCGCTGCGCCGGCTCCCGGACTATCCGGGAAGCGCGATCGGCTGGGACGACCATCTCGTCCCTGCTTCGGCATTCGACGTCGAGCTTCCGGGGGGAGACTTGAGCCCTGCGACCATGCGAAGCGTCGTGAACGGGATCCGTTCCGTCGCACGACGATTCGGTCGGCTCCGCTAGTGGACCCAACTTCGCGTTGTACAAACCACGTCATCGCCGAATCGCTCAGCCTGGTCCAAGCGGCACGCTAGGTGGTCGCAACTCCTGCGATCAGCGGTCGCACGAACTTCGGCGACTTGTTCAGCGTCGTCCGCTCGAGGCTCTCCACCTCGAAGCCCGCGGCACGAATCGTGTCGAGGGTCGCGCGGTTGCACTCGCAGCCGACCATGAAGCGGTTGATGCCGTTCATCCGGTCCTGCAGCCGGGCTAGCCGGGCCTCGTCGGAGCGCACATGCTCGATGAAGACGAGCCGGCCGCCGGGACGGAGCACGCGGCGGAGCTCGCGCAGAGCGCGCGGCTGGTCGCCGACTCCGCAGAGCACGAGCGTGGAGACGACGGCGTCGAAGCTCGCGTCGTCGAACGGAAGGTCCTCGGCCGGGGCGCGCAGAACGGTCACCGGCCGCGGGTGCTCACGCACGTGGCGCTCGAGCCGGCGCAGCATGGGCTGCTCGGGCTCCGTGACGACGAGGGACTCGACGGCCGGTCCGTAATACGGGAGATTCGCGCCGGTGCCGCCGCCGATCTCGAGCACGCGGCCCGACACGTCTGCGAGCAGACCTTCCCGCAGGGCGCGCAGCCCCGCCTTCTCGACCTTCGCGATCATGCGGTCGTAGGTCAGTGCGAAGAACCTGCTGCGAAGACTCATCGTTCACCTCGTTCTCGTCGGGATCGGTGAGGTGAATGGTCGTCCGCGCCCGGGTCGCGGCGCATGGGGCGATTGCCTCATCTTCGAACGCTCAGTCGATCAGACCGTGCCGCATGGCGAAGAGGCTCGCTTCGACGCGACTCGACGCGCCGATCTTCGTGTAGATGTGCTCGATGTGGTTGCGCGCCGTCTTCGGAGTGATCACGAGCTGCGTCGCGATCTCCTTGCTCGTCAGCCCGCGCGCGACCAGGCGGAGCACGTCGACCTCGCGGGCGGTGAGACCGGCGGGCCGCTCGCTCCTGCGTGCCACTCGATGTCCGGCGGCAACGAGGAGCGCGTCGACGACGGCCGCATCCAGCCGTCCCGCCCTTACGTCGGCACGGAGCTCGGCTGCCGCTTCGTCAGGCGTCAGCGCCGGCCGGTGGGGCCGCGGCTCGCACATCGAGCGGTACGCGTCGGCGGCGCCGAGGATCCGCGCCGGACGCGAGATCGCGCCGCCGGAGAGTCCGCGCGGATACCCGGAGCCGTCCAGCCGCTCGCGGTGCTGGACCGCGATCTCCGCCAGCGGAGCGAGCGAGACGGGCTGATGCAGCATGCGCTCCGTCAGGTAGGGATGCAGACGGATGCGCTCCCACTCGCCGGGGCCGAGCGGACCGCGCTTGTCCCAGATCGCGTTCGACACACCGAGTCGGCCGAGGTCGTGGACGAGGCCCGCGCGCCGCAGCAACCGGACGTCCTCCTCCGGCAGCCCGAGTTGTGAGCCCGTGTCGCCTGATAACCCGGAGACCGCGGACGCGTGGCCGAGCGTGTACGGAGACTTGAGGTCGACGAACTCCGCGATCGCGCGGAGAGCGTCGTCGACGGCGTCGCCGGCCAGGACGACGCGTAGAGACGGCTCGGCCGCGATGACGGCGTCCCACGTTCGCGACGAGTCGAGATCGCCGAGGATCGCGTCGGCGTCGGCGCGCAGGATGGTCGACAGAGACGGGTCGAACTGGCTGCCGGCTCGCTTGCGTGCGAGCGACCTCGCCGCGTCGACGCCGCCGATGCGATGGGCGACCTCGACGTACTCGGCGATCTGGGCGAGTCTAGACGCGATCGGAATCGCGCCTCCCTGAAGCGCCCCGGGCCACCCGCGGCCGTCCCACCGTTCGTACGACGCGCCGACGGCCTCCTGTACGGCCTCGGGGAGTCCGAGCCGCTCGGCGAACGTCTGCGCGAGGGACGCGTGTCGCTCGATCATTCCCTCCACGTCGCGGCGGCCCGAGACCGCGAACTCGAGCCCCACACGGAAGCGATGCAGCGGCGTGTTTCCGCGCCCGATCATCCTGACTGCGGCCGCCGCCGCGCGCAGGCCGCGCTGCTCGCCGTCGTACTTCCCGGACTTGGCCGCGATGTCGTCCCCGAACCACTTGGCCTGCTCGTGCGCGTCGGAGTGGCACCCGACATTCACCAGCAGCGCCGTGTAGTAGACGACCGATCGCCCGTCCTCGTCGAGGTCGACGCGGTCGGCGAGGCGCAGCGCGATCAGGCACTGGCGCAAGACGTGCTCCATCGGCTGCCCGAAGCCCAAGTCGATCCCCAGCGAGAGCGCGGCGACGAGCTCGGCCAGCCTGACCTGGGTTCGCTCAGCTACGGCTGCTTGGGTCACCCCGGACAATTCTCACATCTGAGCCGCGCCAGCCAGCAGGCGACGCCAGCACAGGCGTTACCGGCGTCAACCCAGACCTGCCTCGTGCTCGCTGAGACGGCGAGGTTCGTGCACCCCCAAGTTGATGGGCGCGGCTGGGATCGAACCAGCGACCCCTCGCGTGTGAA
>DASXLN010000326.1:0-2265 GCA_036496165.1 Gaiellaceae bacterium
GCGTCCTCCCACGGCGGGCCGACCCACAAGGCTCCGATCCGGACGCCGTGGTGGAACTCGCGCCACGCGTCCTCCCAGCCGTCGCGCACGTCCTCCGCCTGGATGACGTCGAAGCCGATCGGAGGCTCGTCCGCGTACACCGCGTACGCCCCGTCGAGCTCTTCGACGCCGTCGGGAAACAGGTGCAGCAGCAGGAGGAGCTCCGGCTCGCCGCCGACGACGACGTAGCGCTTCATGGCTAGTGGAACGCGCTTTTGAGCCTGGCGAAGAAGCCCTCGTCGGGCCTGTAGGTGCGCTCGTCGGCATGCGAGTCGAACTCTTCGAGGAGCCGCCGCTGCTCGTCGGTGACGTGCCGAGGCACGACGACGCTCACGAGCACACGGAGATCGCCGCGGCCGAAGCCATGGAGCACGGGCATGCCCTTGCCGCGCAGCACGACCACCGCGCCCGGCTGCGTGCCGGCCTCGAGCTCGAGCTCCTCGTCGCCGTCGAGGGTCGGGATCGTGACGGTCGCGCCGAGCGCGGCCTGCGTCATCGTCAGCGACACCGTCGAGTAGACGTCGTTCCCCTCGCGGACAAAGCGCTCGTCCGGCCGGATGTGGACGCGAACGTATGCGTCGCCGGAGCGCGCACCGAGGACGCCGGCATGGCCCTCGCCGGTGAGGCGGATCTGCTGGCCCTCGTGGATTCCCGCCGGGACCTCGACGTCGAGTCGCCGCTCCTCGACGACCCGGCCCGCGCCCTCGCAGACCGTGCACGGCGTCTCGATCCGCCGGCCTGAGCCGCCGCACGTCGGGCACGTCGTCGTCCGCACGAACTCGCCGAAGACACTGCGCGACACCTGCTGCAGCCGGCCCGAGCCCGTGCACGTCGGACACGTGGTGATGTCGCTACCCGGCTCCGCCCCGTCGCCGTTGCAATGCGTGCACGTCACCGCGACGCGAAACGGCACCTCGCGCGTGACGCCGCGGGCGGCTTCGACGAGCTCGATCTCGACCTCGGCTGCGAGGTCCGGCCCGCGCGCGTTCCCCCGCGCGCCGACGATGTCGTCGCCGAAGAACGCGGCGAAGAGATCCGAGAGGCTGCCGAAGTCGAAGTGACCCGGCTGAAACCCGCCGCCGCGCAGGCCGGCATGCCCGTACCGGTCGTACAGCTCGCGCGTCTCCGGCTTCGAGAGCACCTCGTAGGCCTCGACCACCTCGCGGAAGCGGTCGTGCGCGTCCGGGGCGTCGGAGACGTCGGGGTGCAGCTCGCGCGCAAGCCGGCGGAACGCCTTCTTGATCTCCCCCTCGTCGGCGCTGCGCGCGACTCCGAGAAGCTCGTAGTAGTCCCGCTCGGCCGTTGCCACGAAATCAGGCTAGCGATCCGAGTACACGGACTCGGCGAAGCGCGAGAGCTCGGTCGCGGCCGAGCGGACGGCGCCGACCGCCTTCTCGTAGTCCATGCGGACCGGCCCGATGAGGCTGACCGCGCCGAGGACGCGGTGCATGACGCCGTACGCAGCGCCGACGAGCGCGATCTCCTGGAGTGCCGGGTGCGCGAGCTCGGTGCCGACGCGAACGAACGGGCCGCGCGTGTCGACGCTCGCGTCGCCGAGGACGTCGAGCATGGCGGCGCGCTTCTCGACGAGCTCGAACAGGTTCCGATACGCCTCCAGCTCCTCGTTGCGCACCTCGCCGAGCAGGTCGGCGGCGCCGCCGACATACAGGCGCTGCTCGGCCGAAACGAGCTCGGTGAATGCAGGCCGGATGGCGGCGAGAAACGCGAGCTCGCGCGAGCTCAGACCGGTGTCGTCGAAGCGCCGGCGCAGGAGTGTCGTCCCGATCTGGAGACCGGAGACCGTCTCGTTGAGGTACTCGTTCGCCCACTGCGCGAGGCCGGGGTCGACCGCCTCCTCGAAATGGAAGAGCCGCTTCGTGACGCCGCCGGCCGAGCTGATCACGACGACCATCACGAGCTCCGGCTGGAGCAGGAGGACCTCGACGCGGACGATCGTCGTCGCCTCCAGCGGCGGCGCGGAGACGAGGGCGAGCAGCCGTGTGACCTGCGAGAGCATCTCGGTCGTCGCCTGCAACGCCGATTCGACCTCCGTGCGCGTCGTGTGCAGGTCGAGCGGGAACTCGGCGGGCTGCGGCGCGAGCCGTCCGAGCAGCTCGTCGGCGTAGTAGCGGTAGCCGGCCTCGGTCGGGACGCGGCCCGCAGACGTGTGCGGGTGTGTGAGGAGACCGAGCGACTCGAGCTCGGCAAGCTCGGCGCGGGCCGACG
>DASXLN010000327.1:0-3286 GCA_036496165.1 Gaiellaceae bacterium
TACCTCGAAGGGATCTTCAGCCCGGCCGAGCGTGTGCGCCGCGGCGTCTCGTGGCAGGCGGCGTACGAGGGCGTGTGCGACGGCGCGGAGGAGGCGCTGGAGCTGCACGGCGTCGAGGTGCGGCTGACGCCGGACATCCCGCGCGGCTTCACGCAGGAGGAGGCGCGCGCGACCGTGGAGTGGGCTGCGCGCTACCGCGACCGCGGCGTCGTCGGCGTCGGGCTCGGCGGGCTCGAGGCCGAGTTCCCGCCCGAGCCCTACGCCGAGGTCTTCGCGCACGCGCGCACGCTCGGGCTCGGCTCGGTCCCGCACGCGGGCGAGGTCGCCGGCGCCGCCTCCGTCCGGGGCGCGCTCGAGGCACTCGGCGCCGACCGGCTGCGGCACGGGATCCGCGCCGTCGAGGACGCCGGCCTCGTCGCCGAGCTCGCCGGCCGGGGCATCGTCCTCGACGTGTGCCCGCTCTCGAATCTCCGGACGGGGGCGGTCGCCTCGCTCGCCGATCATCCGCTGCCGCAGCTGGTCGCCGCGGGCGTCCGTTGCTCGATCTCGACCGACGACCCGGCGATGTTCGACACCGATCTGTCTCGCGACTACGAGGCGGCGGAGTCCCTCGGCCTCACGCCTCGCGTCGCCTATGAGGCGGGTGTCGCGGGCGCGCTCTGCGACGAGGAGGCCCGGGCGCGCCTGCGAGCCATCGGCGACGAGTACCCCTGGCGTTAGACTCAGGCCCCGTGGCGATCGCGAGAGAAGCGGAGCCGGTCGGCTCGCTCCACGAGGTGCGCGAAGCGGGACTCGACCGCGAGGACCTGCTCGGCGCCTACCGCAACATGCTCATCACCCGTGGGGTCGAGGAGCGTGGCCACATCCTCTACCGCCAGGGGAAGATCCCCGGCTCGTTCTACACCGGCCGCGGCAACGAGGCCGCCGCCGTCGGCGTCGCGACCGCAATGGCGCAGGAGGACGTCGGCACACCGCTCCATCGCGACATGGGCGTGCACATCACGCGCGGCGTCGAGCCGTGGCGCATCTTCGCGCAGTACATGGGTCGCGCCGACGGGCCGACGAAGGGCCGCGACGGAAACGTGCACATGGCCGACTCGCAGCTCGGCCTCATCGCGATGGTCAGCCACCTGCCGGCGATGCTCCCGGTCGCCGTCGGCGCGGCGCTCGCGTTCCGCATCCGCGAGGAGGCGCGCGTCGCGCTCGCGTGGTTCGGTGAAGGCTCGTCCGCACGCGGCGACACGCACGAGGGAATGACGTTCGCCGGCACGCGCAATCTCCCGGTCGTCTTCGTCTGCGACAACAACCAGTGGGCGTACTCGACGCCGACGCATCTCGAGTACGCGACCGAGCACGTTGCCGACCGCGCGCAGGCGTATGGCTTCGAGGGTGTCGTCGTCGACGGCACCGACGTCCTCGCCGTCTACCGCGAGGCGAAGCGCGCCATCGACAAGGCGCGCGCCGGCGGCGGGCCGACGCTGCTCGAGTGCCTGACGCTCCGGATGGAAGGCCACGCCGTGCACGACGACGCCTTCTACGTCCCGAAGCTCATGTTCGAGAAGTGGGCCGAGTCGGACCCGATCGAGCGCTTCCGCACCTGGCTGCGCGCGAACGTCGACATGACCGACGACGAGGAGGACGAGATCGGCACCGGCGTGAAGAAGCTTTTGAACGACGCGCTCAAGCGCGCAGAAGACTCGCCGATGCCCGACCCGTCCGATCTCCTGCACGGCGTGTACGCGTCGGTCGAGGACCTCGACACGCCGCACCACAAGTAATGGCCGAGCTCACGTATCTCCAGGCGATCTCCGACGGGCTGCGCACCGAGATGCGGCGCGACAAGCGCGTCTTCCTCATCGGCGAGGACGTCGGCGTGTACGGCGGCGCGTTCAAGGTCTCGCTCGGCTTCCAGGAGGAGTTCGGCCCGTGGCGCGTCATCGACGCGCCGCTCGCCGAGACCGCGATCGTCGGCGCCTGCACGGGCGCGTCGATCATGGGCCTGCGCCCCGTCGCGGAGATGCAGTTCGCCGACTTCGTCTCCTGCGCGTGGGACCACCTCGTCACGGTCGCGGCCAAGCAGCGCTGGCGCGCGGGCACGCCCGTGCCGATCGTCGTCCGGCTCCCGTCCGGCGGCGGCTTCTCGGGCGGCCCGTTCCACTCGCAGAACCCGGAGTCGTCGTTCGCGCACATCCCCGGCCTCAAGTGCGTGTGCCCGGCGACGCCCGAGGACGCGAAGGGCCTGCTCATCAGCGCGATCGAGGATCCGAACCCGGTGCTCTTCTTCGAGCACAAGCACCTGTACCGCCGCATCAAGGGCGAGGTGCCCGAGGAGCGCTACACGGTGCCGATCGGCAAGGCGCGCACGCACCGGCTCGGCAAGGACATCACGATCATCACGTGGGGCGCGATGGTCTACACCGCGGACGAGGCAGCGCAGCAGCTCGAGAACGACGGCGTCTCGGTCGAGATCGTCGATCTGCGCTCGGTCATGCCGTGGGACAAGGCGGCAGTGCTCGACTCTGCGCGCAAGACGTCGAAGGTGCTCGTCCTCCACGAGGACAACCGCACCGGCGGCTTCGGCGCCGAGATCGCCGCGACGATCGGCGAGGAGGCGTTCGAGGATCTCGACGCACCCGTGAAGCGAATCGCCGCGCCCGATACGCCGGTGCCGTTCTCGCCGCCGCTCGAGAAGGCGTTCATCCCGCAGGTCGACGACGTCGTCGCCGGCCTCCGCGACCTGGCGGCGTATTGATGGCGACCGAGACCGCAGTCGACGTCGTCATGCCGCAGATGGGCGTCTCCGTGTCGGAGGGGACGATCACGAAGTGGCTCAAGCGCGAGGGCGACCAGATCGAGGCGGACGAGCCGCTGCTCGAGATCTCGACCGACAAGGTCGACACCGAGGTGCCGAGCCCCGCATCGGGGACGGTCGTGCAGATCCTCGTCCAGGAAGGCGAGACGGTCGACGTCGGAACGAAGATCGCGCAGATCGGCGGCGCCGCGGCGACGCCGGCGGCTCCCACGGAGGAGGCGCCCGTTCCGCCTGCTGCAGCACCGGAGCCCGCGCCCGCCCCGGCAGCCCAGGCGCCTGTGCCGGCCGCCCCTCAGCCCGTGCAGGAACCGAGCGGCAACGGCAAGTTCGTCTCGCCCGTCGTCGCGCGCATCGCATCCGAGCACGGCATCGACCCGAACGCGGTCACCGGCACGGGCCGCGGCGGCCGCGTCACGAAGCAGGACATCCTTGCGGTCGTCGAGGCTGGCGCCCCGACGACCGCTAGCGAGCCCG
>DASXLN010000328.1:0-2680 GCA_036496165.1 Gaiellaceae bacterium
CACGGCGTCTTCGCCGAGGACAAGAACGGCAACGAGATCGACTGGCATCACCGCCGCCAGATCATCGCCGCGCCGAACCCGCACCCGGTCGCCACGCCCGTCTTCGACGGCGCGACGCCGGCCGACGTCGACGAGGCACTGATCGAGTGGACGCGGCAGAACCCCGACTCGCCGATCAAGATCGTCGTCGACGAGAAGCGGCCCGTCGGCCGGAAGTGCTCCGGCAAGGTGCAGCTGTACAACGGCCGCACCGGCGAGCCCTTCGAGCAGAAGATCACCGTCGGCTACATGTACATCCTCAAGCTGCTCCACCTCGTGGACGACAAGATCCACGCGCGGAGCACCGGCCCGTACTCCCTCGTCACGCAGCAGCCGCTCGGCGGCAAGGCGCAGTTCGGCGGCCAGCGCTTCGGCGAGATGGAGGTCTGGGCGCTCGAGGCGTACGGCGCCGCGTACACGCTCCAGGAGATGCTGACCATCAAGTCCGACGACACCGTCGGGCGCGTGAAGGCCTACGAGGCGATCGTCAAGGGCGAGAACATCGCCGAGCCGTCGATCCCCGAGTCCTTCAAGGTGCTGCTCAAGGAGATGCAGTCGCTCGCGCTCGACGTGCACGTCCTCTCGGACGAGGGACGCGAGGTGGAGGTGCGCGAAGAGGAGGACGAGCTCCTGCGCGCAGCCGAGGAGCTCGGCATCGACCTCTCGCCCGGCTCGCTTCGCGCCGTCGGCCAGCAGCCGACGACCGAAGAGGTGGAAGAGGGGCAAGAGCGCGTCGACCAGGACCTCGTCCTGCCGGCGGACGAGAGCCTCGGTGACCTCGACGACGTCGAGGTGAGCGAGGAAGCAGAGGCGGAAGAGGAAGTGGAAGCCGAGGTTGGGCCACTCGGTGAGCCGGACCTCGTGGATCTGGAACTCGAAGACTGATTGGGAGCTGAGAGAGAACTTTGATCGACATCAACGATTTCGACGCGATTCGAATCGGGCTTGCTTCGAGCAAGCAGATCCGCGACTGGTCCTCGGGCGAGGTCACGAAGCCCGAGACCATCAACTACCGCACGCTGAAGCCGGAGCGCGACGGCCTCTTCTGCGAGCGCATCTTCGGGCCGACGCGCGACTGGGAGTGCTACTGCGGCAAGTACAAGCGCGTCCGCTACAAGGGCATCATCTGCGAGCGCTGCGGCGTCGAGGTGACGCGGCAGAAGGTTCGCCGCGAGCGCATGGGCCACATCGACCTGGCGGCGCCCGTCTCGCACATCTGGTTCTTCAAGGGCGTGCCGAGCCGCATCGGCTACCTGCTCGACATCGCCCCGCGCGAGCTCGAGAAGGTCCTGTACTTCGCTGCGTCGATCGTCACCGCGGTCGACGTCGAGAAGCGCGCCCAGGACGTGAACGCGCTCGAGGACCAGGTGAAGGCCGAGTCCGAGCGAATCTATGTCGACCGCGACGAGGCGCTCGCCGCGCTCGAGGACCGGCTGGCACGGCGTCGTGACTACTTCGCGAAGGGCCGTGAGCGGAACTTCGACGAGGACGACGACTTCTGGGTGCGCGGCCTGTCCAACTGGGCGGAGGAGCAGGCGCTCCCGACGCTCGAGGACGCGCGCGGTCTCGTCAGCGGCCTCTTCGTCGAGCTCGTCCCGCAGATCACGACCGAGGACGCGAAGAAGATCCGCGAGCTCGTCCGCAACTCCGCGATCCGCGACGACCGCCGGCTTGCGCCGCGCGAGCTCGAGCAGGTCGCGACCGCGGCCGAGCAGATCCTTGCGGCCATCGCTCCGCTCGAGAAGCAGCTCGACAAGGCGACGGGCGCGAAGAAGGGCGCGATCACGAAGCACCTGCATCGCATCGTCGACGGCCTGCTCGCCGGCGAGGAGCTGAACGAGGAGGACGCCGCGATCGCATCCGGCGTCGACGCGAAGAACCTCGAGAAGGCGCGCGACCTCGGCAACGGGCTGCTCGCCGACGTTCTCGACTCGGCTGCGCCCGACTCGGACATCCGCGAGCTGACGAACGACCTGTGCCTGCGCACGGACGGCCGCATCCAGAAGGAGGACCTGGACGCGATCATCCAGTGGGCACTCAAGGTGCGCGAGATGTATCTCGACATCGAGTCTCGCCGCGAGGACGCGCGCGAGGCCGCCGTCGACTCGGTGCGCCGCCTCGAGCAGACGTGGCAGCTGTTCCGCGAGCTCGAGCCGAAGCTCATCGTCAACGACGAGCAGATCTTCCGCGAGCTCAAGGACCGCTTCGGGTCGCCGTACGGATTCGGCGTGTACTTCCGCGGCGGCATGGGCGCGGAGGCGATCCGGGACCTGCTCAAGGACCTCGACCTCGAGAACGAGGCCGCGTTCCTGCGCGAGACGATCCGCACCGCGAAGGGTCAGAAGCAGCAGCGCGCGATCAAGCGCCTGAAGGTCGTGTCGGCGTTCCTGACGTCGGAGAACCGTCCCGAGTGGATGGTCCTCGAGGCCGTTCCGGTGATTCCGCCGGAGCTGCGCCCGATGGTCCAGCTCGACGGCGGCCGTTGTCGAACAGCGCGTCGACGGCCTCCTGCAGCATCCGCTTCTCGTTGTTGACGATGATCTCCGGCGCGCCGAGGTCGAGCAGCCGCTTGAGGCGGTTGTTGCGGTTGATCACGCGGCGGTAGAGGTCGTTCAGGTCCGACGTCGCGAAACGGCCGCCG
>DASXLN010000329.1:0-33975 GCA_036496165.1 Gaiellaceae bacterium
TATACCGCGAGCTCGGCCGAGATCGTCGCCGCTGCGCTCGCCGAGCGCGGGCGCGCGCTCGTCGTCGGCGAGCGGACGTTCGGGAAGGGTGTCGTCCAGGCGGTCGACCCGCTCGACAACGGCGCCGCGCTCGTCATCACCGTCGCGAACTACTTCACGCCGGACGGCGAGAACATCGAGCGCGTCGGTGTCACACCGCAGCTGCGCGCCGTCGACGACCCGGCGACCTCGCGAGACGAGGCGCTGCTCGTCGCCCTACGGACGCTCGCGCGACCGGCGTCGTAGCTACGGTGGCGCCGTGGGCTCCCGGCGCCAGAAGCGGCCCTCGCGCAGTCAGCGATACGAACGGCGGCAGCCGCGGCGCAAGCCTGTCGCAGAGCTGACCGTCCGGCTTCCGAAGCGGACGCGTGAGCCGGAGACCGTCGTCGCGCACCTGGGACCGACGAACTCCGGCAAGACGCATGACGCGCTCCGTTTCCTCGTCGAGAACGGGCGCGGGGTGTACGCGGCGCCGCTGCGAATGCTCGCGCAGGAGGCGCATCGCCGGCTCTCTGACGAGCTGGGCGACGAGCGCGTCGGGCTCGTCACCGGCGAGGAGCGTGTCAATCCGGATGCTCCGATCATCTGCTGCACCGCCGAGATGGCCCCGATGCACGGCGAGACGCTCGTCCTCGACGAGGTGCAGTGGGCCGAGGACGAGGAGCGCGGCTCCGCGTGGACGCGGCTCATGCTCGGCGGCGAGTACCGCCACATCCTTCTGCTCGGCGCGGTCGAGGCGCTGCCGCTCGTGCGGCACGCGTTCCCGGACGCGGAGATCAAGTTCTTCGAGCGGAAGGCGCCGCTCGACTGGGTCGGGCGCCGGCCGATCACGGGGCTGCACGGAGGGACGGTCGTCGTCGCGTTCAGTCGCCGCGCGGTCATCGGCATCGCCGGCGAGCTGAATCAGCTGCATCCCGGCCGCGTCGCCGCGTTGTACGGCGCGATGCCGCTCGCGTCGCGACGCGAGGAGATCGACCGCTTCGTCGCCGGCGCTGCCGAGGTGTGCGTCGCCACCGACGTTCTCGGCCACGGCGTCAACCTCCCGTGCGAAACGCTTCTGTTCGCCGAGACGGAGAAGTTCGACGGCAAGGAGCGCCGCGACCTCGAGCCGTGGGAGATCGCGCAGATCGCGGGGCGCGCGGGACGCTTCGGGTTCCACGAACGCGGCCACGTCGGCGTCCTCACCGGCCTGCCGTGGGCAGATCCCGATCCGGAGCTCGTGCGCAACGCGCTCACGCCGCAGGTGCAGCTTCCCGGCGGCCACTTCGGCTACCGCGTCGTCGACACGGGACGGCTGCGGCCACAGCTCTCGGACCTGAATGTCACCCGCGTCGACGATCTCGAGCCTGCGCTGACGGCGTGGCGGCAGGCGGCGCTGCGGTACTGGAGCGTCGACGGCTGGCTGACCGTGGAGTCGATCCAGCCGCTGCTCGGGCGGCTCGACGCGGTGCGCGAGGCGCTGCACCACTGCCGCCTTCGGCTCGAGCTGGCCGACGTGTGGAAGCTCATGCAGGCGCCGATCGACGAGGACGGCCTGCCGTTGCTCGGCACGCTCGCGTGCGCGCTCGCGGGCGACAACCCGCAGCGAACGGTGATCGGCTGGCTCCTCGACCCGGCGCGCCTCGCGGCCGCGGGGCTCGAGGAAGCGGAGCAGGCGGCGCGGGAGGCATCGATCCTGCGCTGGTTCGCGCTCCAGTACCCGGGCGTCGCGGGCGTGACGATCGAGAAGGCGGCCGCACTCGAGGAAGCAGCGTCGGCGCGGGTCGTGGAGGAACTGCGCGCCGAGATCGAGGACCCGACGATCGGCCGCTGTCGCGCATGCGGGGCGCGCACGGCGCCGTGGGCGACGCTGTGCGACCGCTGCTTCATGGCGCGCGGCTACCGCAGAAGGAGCTGAGTACAGCGGAAGAGCGCCATCTGGCGGCCGTCGGGGTCGACGACGGCGGCGTCCCACACCTGGGTCGTACGGCCGCCGTGCACGAGGCGAGCGTCGCATTCGATCGTGCCGGTCTGTGCGCTGCGGAGGAAGTTCGTCTTCAGCTCGATCGTCGTAAAGCCGGTTGCGCCTTCCGGCAGGTTGAGGATGCAGCCGTAGCCGCATGCGGAATCCGCGAGCGTGACGACCGTTCCCGCGTGCAGGTAGCCGTTCGGTGCCAGATGCTCGTCGCGTAGGTCGAGCCGCGCCTGCGAGCGGCCCTCGCCGACGTCGTAGACGTCGACGCCGAGCAGACCGGGGAGGCCGGCCGACCCGGCTTCCTGCAGCAACGCGAGCGTGAGCTCCATGCGGGCGAGCCTAAGGGAAAATCCCGATGCAGGCCCACGTGCCGTCGGTGACGCTTCGGGCATCAGCTACTTCGCCACCAAGCACGCTGAGCTCCGGGACTGGACTGCGCGCCTTCGCGACGTAGCGCGGTCGCTGCCGCAGCTTGAGGCACCGGAGCGCGTCGCCGCGGTCGCGGATCTCGTTGCGTTCCTCGAGGACCAGGTCGAGCCCCACACGCGAATCGACGAGGCGGTGCTGTACCCGACCGCCGAGTCGCGGAGCGGCTCGCCGCTCGCGTCGGCGTCGATGGCCTACGACCACCTTGCGATCCGCTACTGGATCGCGCGGCTCGCGGACGCGGACGAGAACGACGTCGACCTGCTCCAGGAGCTCCTCTACGGGCTGGACGCGCTCATCCGCGTCCACCTCTGGAAGGAGGACGAGCTGTTCGTGAAGCCGCTCGCGTCCTCCACGTGGCCCGCTTCGGGCGCCTAGCGCTCCTAGACTGGCCCGATGGCCAGGCCGACGGGCGAGAAGCTGATCGCGGACAACCGGCGCGCGCGCCACGACTACCACCTCGGCGACCGCGTGGAGGCCGGCGTCGTGCTCACCGGGACCGAGGTGAAGTCGCTGCGCGAGGGGAAGACGTCGCTCCAGCGCGCGTACGGCGAGGTCAACCAGAACGAGGCGTGGCTCGTCGGCGTCCACATCCCCGAGTACCTGCAGGGCAATCGGGCGAACCACGATCCCGACCGTCCGCGCAAGCTCCTCCTCCACCGGCGCGAGATCGACCGGCTGTACGGGCAGGTGAAGGAGAAGGGCGTGACGCTCGTGCCGACGCGGATGTATTTCAAGGACGGCCGGGTCAAGGTCGAGCTCGCCGTGGCGCGCGGCAAGGAGCTGCACGACAAGCGGCGCGACATCGCCGCGCGTGACGCTCAGCGGCAGATCGAGCGCGAGCTGGGGCGGAGGCGCTAGTCGACCGCAAGCAGGTCGACGACGAAGACGAGCGGCTCGTGCGGGGCGATGACGCCGTTGCCCGCGCCGCGGGCGCCGTATGCGAGCGCAGACGGGATGGTCAGCGTCCGCCGGCCGCCGACGCGCATGCCGGCGACGCCCTGATCCCAGCCCGGGATCACCTGCCCCTTGCCGAGCGCGAAGCGGAACGGCTCGCCGCGGTTCCACGACGCGTCGAACTCCTCGCCGGTGCGGAAGGCGACGCCGACGTAGTGCACTGTGACCTTGCTGCCCGGGGTCGCCTCGTCACCGTCGCCCACGACGACGTCTTCGACGCCGAGGTCGAACGGAATGTCGCCCTCCGGCTTCTCGATCGTGGGCCGCTCGAGTGGCACGGCGGCACCCTAGCTACAATGTGGGCGAACACACATACGGGGGCGACCTGGTTTCGACGTGGTCGATCCATCCGGATGAGCTGCAAGCCGAGGTCGCCGGTTGGCCTCGTAAATCCACCGGCACCAATCAAATGCGAATCCTCGTGATCTCGCACTCGCTGCCTAGTTCGTAAGAGCTAGAAGGCGACGCCCTTCCGAGTTGGGCCCGTGACTCGGGACGGCGCCAACGAACGGGCTCGGCGCCGAGGGAAAGCCAATCGCCCGAAGCGCGACACTGAAGGATGGCTAGCCCGGCGGTAGGGCGGCTGCACTCCGGTCGCCGGGCGAAATCAAAGGGCAGCCTACGCTTGTAGATGCTCAGCCGGTGCGGCTGCGGACGCGGGTTCGATTCCCGCCGCCTCCACTTTTCCCGTTAGTAGGCGCTTTTCGATCGGAACGTTTGATCGGAGGGCGCCTCGATCGGAATCGTTGTGCGCACTTGAAGAGAGGGGAGCGGCGCGCGCGGGGCCGCCCCCGCTAAAGCGGGACCCGCGCCCCAGAAGCATCCCGGCCCTTCGTAGTTCGGCAGTCGAGGGGGGCTTAGAACTCACTTCAGAAAGCGTCAGGGGCGACGCAGGTCCGCTGACAGCGACCTGAAAGCCGCTTGAAAGCGGCGGCTGCCAAGTTCACACTCGACATGCGGGGTCAGGCAGGGCGAAGGGAAGGGAGAGTGGTTTAGATGAGACTTCTTCTCGGCGGTCTCGTGGCCATGGCCGCGCTCGCGGGCGCGACCTTCGCATTTGCGGGTTCATCCGGGGGGCCGGGCGCCAACGCGTATGCGCTCGTCGTCGGCACGAGCGGTACGCCGCAGCTAATCCAAGCCCACACGAGCGGCTTCGTAAGCGTTAGCGTCGGACCATTCGGGCAGGGTGACTACTGTCTCACACCGGCGCCCGGCGTCGATGTCGTCCATACGGCGGCCGTTGCGTCCGAGGAAGCGTTCTACTCCAACGCCGCAGGGTTCCCCACCGTCCGGTATCCAACCGCCGGTCCGACGTGCGGCGCGAACCAGCTTGAAGTGAAGACGTTCGACCAAAACGTGGCGCTCACGAACCAGATCGCCTTCACGGTGATCGTGCCGTAGCTCGTCTCAGAAACCTTGCGCGGGTTCGATTCCCGCCGCCTCCATTTCTAGCCTGTCAACGTCGTGTAGCCCGAACAGCCCACGCGGTTGCAGGCTGCCACGCGGTAGGTGGTCCCCCCTGTGATCGCCGGAACGTTCCACGCAGTGGACGACGTTCGGCCGTCGCTCGACGATCCGTCGGAGAAGTCGATGTGCACCGCGAACTCGATTGCGTCCGGCTGTGCGCTCCACTGGAGCTGGGTCTGGACACTGAGACGACTTATGACCGAGGCGAGGTGGAGGCCCGACGGCCCTCCCGGCAGCACGTTTGTGCCGGTCACCTGCGCCGACCACGGGCCACACTCGGCGTCCCCGGTCCCCGCGATGCCGGTCTGACACGCGCGCACGCGGTAGAGGAAGCGGCCACCGCCGCTCACCTGGTGCACGTACTGCTGCGCCCCGACGCCCGTCACGCGCACGCGGAACCCGCCGCCGGTGATCGGCGTCGCGCCCGAAGGCACGACGACGAGCGCGGCATCCTGCGTCCGCGCGGGAAGCACTTCGACCTCGTCGCCGCTCTCCGACGTCGAGCGGTCGTCCCACCGCAGCGTGATCGCGCCGTTCGCCGTCGCGGCGCCGACTCGCACGTTCGCGGGAGCGACGAGGTCCGTCTTCGCGCGCGCGTCGACGTACTGGCGCAGCGAAGCCGCGATGGCTGTCCCGTATGCGGCGTAGCCGAGGTCGTTCGGGTGCATCAAGCCGGCGCTGAAGTCGAGCAGACCGCCGAGGTCGTGGCCCTGCCGGTGGAGCGCGACCGAGTTCAGGTTGAAGAACGGCTGCGACGTGCACACGCCATGCCCGAGGAACGCGGTGGTGTGCGCGCTGACCACGTCCCAGTTGTTGTTGATCGCGGCGGCGTTCATCACCTGGTTCATCTGATCCGGGATCGTGTTCGCCCACAATGCCTCGTTCAGCGACACCTCGTTCTTCAGGATCGCGTCGTAGCCGGGGAAGATGAGGTCGGCCGTCGCGTTGTAGTCGTCCCCGTGGCACGGCAGGCCGCCGGCGCCGTGGTCGAGCGGGTTCGGATAATTCGAGATGAGCACCGGCGGGACAGCGCCGGGGAAGTGTTGCGCGATGCTCGTGGCGAGCGTGTTGTACGTGGTCGCCAACCCGGACAGATTCTGGCTGAGGGGGCCGGCGTCGCTCTGGCTGCAGTCGGAGAACGGCGTCAGGCAGTCCTGGATGATCGAGCCGAAGCCGACGTCGTTCCCGCCGATGGACATGTAGAGCGCATCGAGCTGACCCTGCGTCGCCTTGAAGGACGCGATCCGGTCGAGCTGCGCCGGTTGCGGCACGCGGATGAAGCCGAGTTGCGCCGGCTGGTTGACGTCGGGGCCTTGGTATCCCGCCGCCATCAGCGCATGCGTCGTCGCGCCGGAGCATGCGACGAAGCCGAGCGCGAAGTTCATGCCCGGATAGAACGACTGGAGGTCGGCGTTCGCCTTCGGCGCGCCGGCGCGGTCGCTCCGGTGACAGGTCGTGACGTCGGATCTGAGCGAGTACCCGTCCGGGACGAAGATCGAGTCGTTCACGCCCCACGTGAGCCCCGTGAACGAGTCGATGTTCGACGGGTCCGCGATCCCGATTGCCGGATCGCCCTCGCCTGAGGCGAACGAGTCGCCCATCGCGCCCCACACGAACTTCGCCGTATTCGCGGTCGGCGTCGAGAGGGAGTCGGGTGTCATGGGCGTCGGCGTGAGAGTGAGGGATGTCGTGTTCACCGTTATCGAGACGGTGGAGTTGAGTATCGGCGCGACTTGCAGCGTCGAGCCGAGGGAGAGCGTGCCGCGCGACTCGTTCCCATTCCGGATCCAGCCGGCGAGCACCGTCGTGTCGCCGGCGACCGCGTCCGCGCGGAAGAGGACATCTTTGTCCGTCGCGCGAGCCTCGAACGAGTAGACGTGGCCGTCCTTCGTAAAGGTGCCCCGCGCCTTGTCGCCGAGCGTCGCGTCGAGGATGGATCCGTCTCTGCCGACGAGGCGTCGCGCCCCGAGCGAACCGTCGGAGGAGAAGAACCACGAACCGACCGTTCCGTTGTCGCAGACGTATGCGACGAGCTGGTCGCCGTCACTCACGATTGCGACGAACGCATTGCTGCCCTGGAGCGGTCCGATCCAGGTGCCGCCCACCGTGTCGGCACGGCCGCCGGTCGACAGGATTGCCGCAGCGGCGAGCGCCACCGCGACGAACAGGGCTGCCCTCATCAGACGCCTCCCTTGGATGTGGGCCGAGTATCCACCATCGCGACGGGACCGTCGAGGGCCGCAGGCCTATGGCATGGACGGGGCCCCCGCAAGATGCGAGGGCCCCGGCGCCACGCCGTGTTACGGGTAGGTGACGACGTCGACGGGCGTGTCGGCGTTCGCCGCCGTCGACGAGCCGCCGGTTCCGTCGATCACCGACAGGATCCCGCCGCTTCCGTGCACCTTGTCGAGGAAGATCGTCAGCAGGTCGTGGAACTGGACGCCCGGCGTCGTCGGTGACAGGAACGCCTGCGTCGCGTAGATCGGCACTCCCTGGTTGAAGAACGAGTAGCTCCCCATGCCGTAGCCCTGGAAGCTCGTCACCTTCGACCCGACCTGGAAGGCGGGGTAGCCCTCGGTCGTCGGCGTCGACATCCACGCCGCCTGCGACGGCGGGTCGTACGGCATCTCGTTCTGGAAGAAGACGTCTTCGCCGTTCTGGCCGTTCCAGATCACCTCGGACTTCTGGTAGTGCTCGACGAAGAGGCCGTAGGCGGAGACGTTGTCGCCGTTCACGACGACACCCGTGTCGGCGGTGTTGCTCGTCCAGCCGACACCGGCGCCGTGGTCGGCGCGCCACGCCCAGACGTCGTCGAGGATCGCGTTGTCGGCGTTCACCTCGAGGCTCGTCGTGGCTTTTCCGGGCGTCGCTCCGCCGATGCGGAAGAAGACGTCGGAGAGGAGCGTCGGCTTGTTCCGGTCATGCGTCCCTCCACCTCCGAGCTGGTTGCCGAGCTGCACGAGCACCGGCGAGTTGACCGGTCCCGCGTCGACGATGAGGCCGGAGACCTCGATCCCGGGCACGTTCGCCGTCACGAGTGCTGCGTTCCCGTTCGTCGGGACGAGCGTCGCGAACCCGAGCCCGAGAACGATCGTGTTCGGGTTCGGCACGACGATCGGCGCCGGCAGGTGGTAGACGCCCGGCGTGAGGATGAGGCTCTGGCCGAGCGCGAGAGAGACGTTGATCGCCGCGACCGGGGTCGTCGGCGAGGCGACGAAGAAGCGCGACAGCGGAATGGATCTGCCGGCCTCGTTTCCCGACGTGTAGTTCGGGCCGACCGAGTTCGTCTGCACGGCGGGGACGAACACGCTGTAGTTGCCGCTCGTGTCGCCGGTGAGGAACGGCGGCTCCTCCGTCACACGCGCGGACGGGACGTTCGTGTACTGACCGCCGGCACCGAAGTCCGTGGGCGGCGCTCCGGTGTCGCCGAGGAACACCTGGTTCCAGACGGCGTTCGACCACTGGCCGACCGTGGAGTTCCGCGTGAAGTACTGCTGCTGCCCGAAGTTGCCGACGAAGCCGTTCAGCTCGTCGTTCGCGAAGAACCCGCCGCTCACGAAGCCCTGGTTGCAGTAGTCCTGCAGGATGAGTGCGCCGTTGACGATGACGCTGCGCATCGGCGAGGCCTGCGACACTGCGAACAGGTCGTTCGAGTTCTTACACCCGGCGTCCTCGCCGTTGTTCGGCGCGTACGCCGGCGGCGTGCTCGGCAGATGCACGTTCAGTGTGAGATTCGACAGCGAACGCCAGAAGTTCTCGAGGCCTTCGCACGGTCCGCTGCCGTCGCACTGGTTGAAGACGTCGACGGCGCCGTTGACGACGACGTCATTCGGGGTCGAGCCGAGCCCGGCGACCTGCGTGTAATAGCCGAGCTGGAACACGAGCGGATTCGCAGCGGACCCGTACGTGCCCGGCTCGAAGAGCACGGCGTACCGGTCCGAGCCGAACTGATTGGGGACTTGCTGCGTCGAGATGGTGTCGAGCGCCGCCTGGACGGCGGCCTGCGGCATCGACGGGGTGAGCACGACGACGTTCGGGCCGAACGGCGTCGCGGCTGAGGCTCGTCCGGAGGCAAGAAGCGCGGCGGCGACGAGCACGATGACGGCTCCCCCGAGCCGGATGCGAGTGGTCATGGGCGAGAACCTCCTCGGCTGGGCTGACTGACGGCGGCCGGACCCTACCGAAAAAACACCGGGAACGTTTCCGGCGGTTCAGGCCTCGGACAGGTCGTCCGACGCGTTCGGTGTCGGCGTGGGCGCCCACTCCGGTGCGCCCTCGAGGTGTCGGAGGACCTCGCGCGTCGGCATCGGCCAGTCGTCGGAGCCGGCGGGCATGTCGTCGGCATGCAGCTCCGGAGGCATCGCTTGCTCAACGCCGCGGCCGCGGCCGCGGTTACGGCGCCGCGAGCAGCACGACGCCCTCGAGCCCATCCACGTCGATCTCGCTCGACGGCGCCTCCGTCACCGGCATCCCGAGGGCCGCGAGAAACGCTTCCGGCGGGTCGAGGAAGTTCACCCTCGACGTCCGGTAGTGCATCGGCACGACGATGCGCGGGCCGATCGCGCGCACGACCGCGGCCGCGGGCTCGCCCCCGATCGTCGGGCCGCCGCCGGCCGGCACGAAGAGGACGTCGACCTCGCCGATCGCCTCGCGCTGCTCCGGACGCAGCGCCGGCTGCCCGAAATCGCCGAGGTGGCAGACGCGCAGACCGTCGAGCGAGAAGCGGAAGATCGTATTCGCGCCGCGCACCGTGCCGGCCGCGTCGTCGTGCTCGGAGGCGATGCCGACGATCTCCCCGATCGGCGACTCGAAGCGTCCCGCAGAGCGAAAGACGACCGGCTCACCGCGGATCGACTCGACCTCGTTGTGGTCGGCGTGCTCGTGCGTGACGAGCAGCACGTCCGCTTCCGCATCGATGGGCGGATAGCTGAACTCGATCCCGCGCGCGTGGGCTGCCTCGCCGAGCTCGCCGAACGGGTCGATGAAGACACGCTTGTCTCCGGAGAGAAGAAACGCGGACTGTCCATACCAGCGAATGCGCACGATGCCTCCTAGATGGTGTCGGGCTCGGAGCTGTCGGTGACGACGGTGACGACCCGCTCGGGCTTGCTTGCACCGCGCGACCACGACATGAGCGCGGCGAGCGCGCACGCGATGATCGCGAACGCGAACGCCTTGTGCAGGCCCGAATGGAACGGCGCCGCAATGAGGTTGGGAAAGAAGCTGTGGTTCGACACGGCCGCGGCATTCGCCGAGGACATGTGCCGGACGACGCCGGGGCCGATGAGCGCGCGTACGGGGTCGTAGCCGAGAAAGGCGGCGAACAAGACCGAGACAGGGGGGAGATGGGCTGCGTGCTGTGCGGCCGCGGCCGGCACGCCGTGCGCCTCGAGCCCCGCCGCCAGCGTCGTCGGCAGCGTCGCCGCGAGGCCGAGGATCATCAGCGTGAAGAAGATCCCGATCGACAGGACCTGCGCGCCGTTCTGGAACGTCTGGTTCATCGCGCCGCCGGCTCCGCGGTCGGCGGCCGGAAGGCTGTTCATCACGCCGGCGCGGTTCGGCGACGCGAACGCGCCCATCGACAGCCCCATCAACAGCAGCGCGCCCGCGAACAGTGGGTACGAGAAGTTCACCGGCAGCATGTCGAGCAGAACGAAGCTGAGCGCCGAGCCGATCATCCCGCTCGTCGCGAACGGCCGCGAGCCGAAACGGTCGGAGAGGAACCCGGACACGGGGCCCGCCGCGAGGAAGCCGATGGTGAGCGGCAGCATGTAGATGCCGGCCATCAGCGGCGTGCGGCTGAAGCTGTAGCCGTGCTCGGGCAGCCAGATCCCCTGGAGCCAGATGATCAGCATGAACATGAGGCCTCCTCGCGCGATCGCCGAGAGGAAGCTCGAGAGGACGCCGAACGTGAACGCGCGGATGCGGAAGAGCGGGAGCTTGAACATCGGATGCGCGATGCGCGACTCGATGAACGTGAACGCCACGATGAGCGCGACGCCAACGCCGATGCACGCGTCGACGAAGGGATTCGTCCAGCCGGTCGCGCTATTGCCGTACGGACGGATGCCGTACGTGATGCCGATCATGACCAGCACGAGGCCGACGGCGAACGTCGCGTTTCCCAGCCAATCGATCGGCGCCGGGTTGCGCTCGCCGATCTCACGTAGGTTGCGATGCGACCACACCGTCCCGAGCAGCCCGAACGGCACCGAGACGAGGAAGATGAGCCGCCAGTTCACCGGCGCGAGCAGGCCGCTGACGATGAGGCCGATGAACTGGCCGCTGATGCCGACGACGTTGTTCAAGCCGAGCGCGAGGCCGCGCTGGTTCTCCGGGAACGCGTCCGTGAGGATCGCCGCCGAGTTCGCGATGAGGAACGCCGCCCCGACTCCCTGGACGAGCCGGAATCCGATGAGGTAATCGGCGCCGGCGGACCCGTGCATCCAGTCCACCGTCAGCAGCAGCGATGCGACCGTGTAGATCGCGAACCCGAGCGTGTACATGCGCACGCGCCCGAAGAGGTCGCCGAGCCGGCCGAGGCCGACGACGAGCACGCTCGTGACGACGAGATAGCCGAGGATCATCCAGAGGAGGTAGAAGCTGTTGCCGGGCTTCAGCGGATCGAGGCGGATGCCGCGGAAGATGTCCGGCATCGCGATCAGTACGATCGACGCGTCGAGTGTCGCGAGGAGGACGCCGAGCGTCACGTTCGAGAGGGCGATCCATTTGTACTCGCGCACTCGGAAAGTATACAGGTAGCCTGAACAGTTACCCTGTAGAGATGCCACAGAACGTCGCGCCCGAGCTCCGCGCCGTCATCGGCCAGCTCATCCGCCGACTACGGACGGAGAACGCGCGACCGACCTCGCAGCTGGCCGTGCTCGGCCGGCTCGACCGCGGGGGCCCGCAGACGACGAGCGGCCTCGCCGCCGCCGAGCACATGCGGCCGCAATCGATGGCCGAGATCGTCGCCGAGCTCCAGGCCGACGGCCTCGTCGACCGGACGCCCGACCCTGCCGACCGGCGCCAGCAGCTCGTCCAGCTGACCAAGGAAGGGCGCGACTTCCTCCGCCGCGAGCGGCGCCGCCGGGAGGACTGGCTCTCCCAGGCGATTGCCGAGGAATTCACCCCGCAGGAGCAGGCCGTCCTGGGCGAGGCCGTCGATCTGCTGCGCCGCCTCGCCGAGCTCGACTGACTTTCGAAATCCGGGGCACACTGGAGCCGTGCGTTTCGTCGTCGCCGCCGTCTTCGCCGCGCTCTCGGCCCAGGCGTTTCACGCCACCTCGCAGCCGCTCACCGCGACCGCGGAACACGAGCTGATCGCGAGCCACCACTGGTACTCGAAGTGCCCGGTCCCGTTCTCGGGCCTCCGCCTCGTGACGCTGAACTACCGGGGATTCGACGGCCGCGTGCACACGGGCCAGCTCGTGGTGAACGCGAGCGTCGTCCCGGCGGTCGAGACGGTCTTCGGAAAGCTGTACGCGATGCACTTCCCGATCCACCACATGAAGCTCTCCGACGCGTACGGGCCGGTGAGCCAGTGGCCGCGGGACCTCGACGTCACGTACTCGTTCTCGTGCCGGCAGGCGGTGGCCTCACCGTGCAACGGCATGAAGCAGACTGGGACGGGCAGCTGGTCGATGCACGCCTACGGCGAGGCGATCGACATCAACCCGATCGAGAACCCGTACGTCGGCTGCGGCCAGACGCGCGAGAAGGTCTCGGTGTCGTACATGAAGCGCACGCCGCTGCGGAAGGGGATGGTGACGCCCGCCGTCTACGCCCTGTTCCGGTCGGTGGGCTGGGGATGGGGCGGCGCGTGGTACGGCCCGACGAAGGACTACATGCACTTCTCGGCCAACGGCCACTGATAGCGGGAAACCCGCAACCGGCGAGTGCCGGCCCCGGATGTCCTCCGCCGACGCCGGCCGCACGCTGAAAGCGTGGCCTGCCTCATCGGTGTCGGTCGAGAGCGCTACGGAGATGAAGGCGCAGGACCGGCGGTCGCACGGATTCTCGCAGCCGAGCTCGCCGACAGCGTCCGCGTCGCGGAATGCGACGGCGATCCGGCCACGATCCTCGCCGTGTGGAAGGGGTGCGTCCATGCCGTCGTCGTCTGCGCCACCCAGTCGGGCGCGCCCGCGGGCACGATCCGGCGCGTCGCGGCACACGCAGGCCCGCTCGGGGCGCCGTACCCGCAGGGGATCGTCGACGCCGTCGAGCTCGCGCGGGCTCGTGGCCGGCTCCCGGACCGGACGATCGTCTACGGGATCGAGGGCGCGACCTTTTCGGCAGGCGCCGAGCTGTCGCCGGCGAGCGCCGCCGCGGCCGAGCGCGTCGCTGTCGCAATCCGTCGCGAGCTCGAGACTGAAACGGGCTAGGACAGCACCGCCGCCGACGCGGCGTGCCGCAGCATTGCAATAGCCCACTCGTCGTCAACGGGCTCGAAGACGGCGTATCGGAGGGGCACCGATTCGAGCGAGGCAAGCTCGTGCGGGCACACGAGGAGATCGACCTCGCCGCGAACGTCCGCGGCGGCTTCCGCCGAGGAGACAGGCACGGCCGCGACGACGCGGCGCGCATGCTGCGTCCGCGCCCAGCGTGCGGCGGTGATCATCCGCGCGCCGGTCGTGATGCCGTCGTCGACGAGCATGACCTCGCGCCCGCGAACGTCGATCGGCGCGACGTGTCCGTGGATGCGTTCGTCGACGTGCTCGAGCTCGGCGCGGGCCCGCGCCGCCGCATCCGAGAGCTCCTTGCTCGTGAGATCTGCTCGCGTGTGCACATAGACGGCATAGCCTGGCCCCACGGCGCCGAGGACGCGCGCCGGATGACCCGGGTAGCGGATCTTGCGCACGACGAGCATGTCGAGCGGCGCATGGAGCGACCGGGCCACCTCGTCCCCGACTTCGGTTCCGCCATGCGAGAGCGCGATGACGACGACGTCCGGCGCGGCCTCGGAGGCGAGCTCCTCGGCCAGCTCTCTGCCTGCCTCGCGGCGGTCGGCGAACAGGACCATCCGGGCGGTCATGACGCGATGGTCTCTCCATGCCGCTGCGGCGGCGACGGTGACGACCCTGCCGTCGCCTGCGGTCTTTTCCCGATTTCAGCCCTCGCCCGCAGCAGGATGCTGAGTGGGTGCAGTCCGCGGTTCTCGAGCGCGAGCTCGTACCCGATTCGCTGCAGCTCTTCCTCCAAGGCCTTCGTCGGTATCCGCTACTGACCCCGGCCGAGGAGGTTGCGCTCGCGAAGTGCGTCGAACGCGGCGATCCCGCTGCGAAGCACCGGATGATCGAATCGAACCTGCGACTCGTCGTCTCCGTCGCCAAGGGCTTCCAAGGGCAGGGTCTCCCGCTCGTCGACCTCGTCCAGGAAGGGTCATTCGGCTTGACGCGCGCCGTCGAGAAATTCGACTGGCGCAAGGGGTACAAGTTCTCGACGTACGCGACGTGGTGGATCCGGCAGTCGTGCTCGCGCGCGATCCGGAACCAGAGCGACATCATCCGCGTGCCGATTCACCTCGGAGAGCGCCGAAGGGTGATCCGAGCCGTGTGCGACCGCCTCGAGCAGGAGCTCGGGCGGCCGGCGACGCCGGCCGAGATCGCCGTCGAGCTCGACCTGTCGGAGCGACAGGTGTCCGACGCGCTCCGCGTGCCTGCCGTCGCCGTGTCGCTCGACGAGCCGGTCGGCGACGGGACCGCGAGCAGAGGGGACTTCATCCACGACGAGCGATACTCCGACCCGTACGAGGCGATCGACGAGCGCCTCGACTCGGAGGCGGTCACCGAGGCGCTGCGCAGGCTGCCGGCCCGCGACCGGCTAATCGTCGAGGCGAGACTCGGCCTTGGCGGCGCTTCGGTGCGGACGCTGGACGACCTCGGGCAGGAGCTCGGGCTCACCCGCGAACGCGTCCGCCAGCTCGAGACGCGTGCGTTCCGGCGCCTCCGCTCCTCGAGCCTTTTCACTACGCTTCCGGCGTGAGGCTCGTCGCCGTCGCAGCGGTTGCCCTCTCGTTCGCGGGCTCGGCGGCCGCGGCCTCGTGGCCGCCTCCGGTGCCGCAGACGCTGCACGTCATCAAGCTCGAACACGCACATGCGCGCGCGGAGACCCGCTCGTGCATGGTGCGTGAGGGACGCGCGAAGGTCGCACGCTGGCTCGCGCCGGTCGCGTGCGAGCAGCCTCCACGCTCGCAGGTGCTGATCGCGGCGCTCTACGGCGGCTGATCCGATGGCGAAGTTCGTCGTCGACCTGGGCGTCGCGCTCGAGCTCGCGCGCACGCAGGCGAAGGTGCCGGCGAAGCACACGCTGCTCGCGCCGACGCTCCTGCGCTCGCAGGCGCTGTCGGCGATGCACGAGGCAGTGCACCGCGGCGAGCTCGCCGCCGACGTGGCGCGGGAGCGGCTCGCCTACGTGTCGCAGATGAAGATGAGGCTTCTCGGCGACGCCGTCCTCCGCCGTCGAGCCTGGGAGGTCGCCGACGAGCTCGGGTGGGCCGAGACGTACACCGCCGAGTACGTCGCGCTCGCGCAGGTGCAGCGCTCGACGCTCGTCACCCTCGACGCCCGCCTGCGGCGGAGCATCGAGGGTGTCGTCCCGACGGCGACGATCGACGCCCTGCTCTAGGCCGCGGCAGGTGGCTCGGGCTGCGGCTGCGTCGGCGCATCCGCTGCGAGGTCGCTCGTCGCCTGGAGGTACTCCTCGCGACTGATCTGGCCGCTCGCGAATCGCATCCGCAGCACGTCGAACGGGTCGGGGCCGCCGCGGCCGCGCATCACCATCCGCGGGCCGAAGTGGCGTCGGCGCCCGCCGCCGGCGGCGCGCGCGACGATGAGCGCGCCGAGCGTCAGCGCGATCAGCAGGACGAGGGAGAACGTCGCCCACTGGAGAGGCGTGTTGCCGAGATGCTCGTGCACGCGCAGGGCCGGGCCGTAGCCGAAGCCCTGGCCGCCGGGGAAGCGGGGATACTGGTTGTTCATGCGCCCACCGTACGGCGGGCGCATGAGAAGTGAATAAGGCGTCGCTTGCGACGCTGGGCGGCCGCTTAAGCCGTCGCGGGAACGCGCGTTTCGGGCGGGATGGAGAGCACCGGGCAGAACGCGGTGTGCAGCAGCCCGCGTGCGACGCTGCCGAGCACCGCGGCGCGGAAGCCGCCCCAGCCGTGCGTGCCGACGACGATGAGGTCGGCGTCCACCTCGCGTGCAGCCTTCGCGATCAGCTGCGCCACGTCGTGTGTGCCGTTGACGACCTTCAGCTCGACCGGAAGACCGAGCTCGCGGAGCTCCGTCACCTGGCCGCGGATCTTGGCGACGAGCTCGGGCTCGTCGGACAGCATCGGCGCACCGCCGAACCGCCCGGCCAGGAGCTCGTTCGCATGGATGGCGACGATCGTCGCGTGGTGCTGGCGAGCGAGGTCCATGACGGTCACGAGCGCGCGGTCGGCGAGCTCGGAGCCGTCGGTCGCCCAGACGATGGTCTCGAACATGGGAGGTCCTTTCCTCGAGGTTCGGAACCATGGTCCGGCGGCGCCGCCCGTCGCGCATCGTGCGCGATACGGAGCGGCGCCGCCAGGAACTACGGACTACATCGAGGCGGGTTGAGCCGTGCCGGGCGTGGCCATGCCGGCCTCGATCCGGGTGAGCTCTTCCTCGTTGCCCTCGACGACCGGGCCCTTGAACCACTTCCGCGCCGACACGAGCCACCAGGCGCCGACGAGGACGAGGACGCCGCCGACCGTGATCGGGGCGTAGTTGACGAGGTTCCAGTTGAAGTCGCTGTGCCACGGGATCCCCTGCGGCACGCTCGGCATCAGGAACAGGATGACGATGAGCACGATCCACCCGACCGCGATCGGGTTGATCCACTTGTAGTGCTTGCCGAGCGACCACGCGCCCGGCTGGAACGCATCGCCTGCACGCCAGCGCAGGAAGATCGGGACGCCGTACGCGATGTACAGGCCGATAACCGCGATCGAGGTGCCGACGAGGTAGCCGATCGCGCCGTTCGCGAGGGTCGGCAGCATGAGCGCCCACGACAGGATCGCGATCGCCATGACGGAGTAGATCGGCACCCGGTTCCTGGGGCTGACCTTGCGGAAGAGCTTCCGCCCGCCGGGAACCGCACCGTCACGCGAGAACGCGAACATCATCCGCGATGCCGCGGTGACCGAGGCCGTGCCGCAGTAGAACTGGGCGCAGCAGACGATGAAGAGCAGGAACTCCGCCCAGCGCGTGCCGAGCGACGTCTGCCAGATGTAGGTCACGTCGAATGCGCCGGCACCGAGCGTCCCCTTCACGTCCGGCACCGCGAACGTCACGGCGACCAGGAGGATGAAGCCGAAGATCACCGACATGACGACGGACATGACGACGCCGACCGCGGCCGAGCGCGACGCCTGCCGCGTCTCCTCGCTCATGTGCGCCGAGGCGTCGTAGCCCGTGTAGGTGTACTGCGCCATCAGCAGGCCGATCCCGAACACGAACCAGAAGACGGGAGTCGAGAAGTTGTGGCCGCTGAACCCGGATGCGTTCAGCGTCTTCGTGAAGACGAAGCTGAACGACTGGTGGTGATCCGGCACGATCGCGAGCACGAGCACGATCACGACGACGCCGACCATGTGCCACCACGCCGAGATCGAGTTCAGCCACGCGAGCAGCCGCACGCCGTTCAGGTTGAGCAGGAGCTGGGCGGCCATGATCGCGCTGAACGTGATGAAGATCGTGTGCGTGTCGGTGCCGACGCTCGGGAACCAGAGGTTCATGAGGGCCGTCCAGAAGATCGCCGCGCCGTAGCTGATCGCGGCCGTGACGCCGATCTGCCCGATGAGGTTGAACCAGCCGGTGAACCATCCCCAAGCAGGCGAGCCGAGCTTCGACGACCAGTAGTAGATCGCCCCCGCGGTCGGCATCGACGACGCGACCTCCGCCATGCCGAGCGCGACGAGCACGACGAAGAAGCCGACGATCAGCCAGCCCCAGGTCACCGCCACCGGGCCGCCGTCGTTGAACGCGATGAAGTACGACGTCAGGCAGCCGGCGAGGATCGAGATGATCGTGAACGAGATGGCGAAGTTCGAGAATCCGCCCATCTCGCGATAGAGCACCTGGGCGTAGCCGAGCTTGTGCAGTGTCCTCGCGTCGTCGTCGACGTGGGACTCAGGCGCTACCGAGCTCATTCAACCTCCCTTGGACATTGGGGTCCCGCGATTCTCCGCCTGCCGCCGGACGTTTTCAATCCGAAGCCGGGTCCAGACTGGCCGGCGTGGGCTCGCTCTCCTCGCCGCTGCTCGTGGTGGTCTTCGCCGCGGCCGCGGCGGCGACCTGGATCGCGGGCACGGCGCTCTCGAAGACGACCGACGTCCTCGACCGGCGATTCGACCTGGGCGAGGCCCTCGGCGGCGTCATCCTGCTCGCGGTCGCCGGGACGCTGCCGGAGATCGCGATCACGGTCTCGGCCGCCTCGAGCGGCCACCTCGACCTCGCCGCCGGCAATCTCATCGGCGGTATCGCGGTGCAGACGCTCGTCCTCGTCGTCTGTGACGCAGTCGCCTCGCGTGACGAGTCGCTCACGTACCTCGTGGGCAAGCTCGTGCCGGTGCTGGAGGGGTTGCTCGTGATCTTCGTCGTCTGCGGCGTGCTGATGGGTGCCCTGCTCCCGGCGTCGACGAGCATCGGGCCGGTGAGCCCGGCCTCGCTCGGCATCTGCATCGCCTGGGTGTCCGGCGTCTACTTCATCAACCGCGCCCGGAAGGATCACCGGTGGAAGGTCGACATGCCGGGCAGCCGGCCCGGACGGCTGAACCGCCGCATCCCGCACGTGGACGAGCAGCCGACGAAGCTGACCGAGTCGACCGCCCGGGCCGCGACCGTCTTCGTGGTCGGCTGCGTCGTCACGCTCGTCTCCGGGGTCGTCCTCGAGGTCGCGGGCAGCGACCTCGCCGGGCGCGCCCACGTGACCGGCGTCATCTTCGGCGCCACCGTCCTCGCGGTGGCGACCGCGCTGCCGGAGATCAGCTCGGGCGTCGCCGCGGTGCGCCTCGGAGACAACGAGCTCGCCGTCGCCGACATCTTCGGCGGCAACGCCTTCCAGGTGTCGCTCTTCCTGCTCGCGGACATCATCGCCGGCAAGCCCGTGCTGCCGACGGCGGGACGGCAGAACAGCTGGCTCGCCGTGCTCGGCATCGCAGTCACCGTCCCGTACGCAGCGGGAGTGATCATCCGCCGCCGGGACACCATCTGGCGCTTCGGTGCCGACTCGCTCGTCGCCGTTGCGCTCTTCGGGCTCGGCATCGCCGGTCTCGTCGTCGTCCACGCCTGAGTCCAGTAAGGTCGGTTCATGCTCACGGTCGATGAGCTGAGGGAGGACACCAACGCGGGCACCGTGGACACGGTCATCGCCGCGTTCACCGACATGCAGGGCCGCCTCATGGGCAAGCGGCTCGACGGGGAGTTCTTCCTCGACCAGCTCGAGCACGGTCACGGCAGCGAGGGCTGCAACTACCTCCTCGCGCTCGAGATGGAGATGGATCCCGTCCCCGGCTACGCGATCGCGAGCTGGGAGCGCGGCTACGGCGACTTCTCGCTCAAGCCCGACCTCGCGACGCTACGACGGATCCCGTGGCACGAGGCGACGGTGATGGTGCAGTGCGACGTGGAATGGCACGACGGGTCGCCGGTGGCGCCGTCGCCGCGTCAGATGCTGCGCGCGCAAGTGGAGAAGGCGCGCGCGCTGGGGTACGAGCCGATGTTCGGCTCCGAGCTCGAGTTCTTCCTCTTCCGCGAGACGTATCTCGAGGCGCACGCGAAGCACTACCACGACCTGACGCCGTCGGTGCCGTACATCCTCGACTACCACATCCTCGCGTCGAGCTACGACGAGCCGTTCCTCCGCGAGGTGCGGACGAACATGAAGGCGGCGGGGATGATCGTCGAGTCGTCGAAGGGCGAGGCGTGGGCGGGACAGCACGAGATCAACTTCCGCTTCGCCGACGCGCTCAAGGCCGCGGACGACCACGTCGTCTACAAAACCGGGATCAAGGAGATCGCGTACCAGCGCGGCTGCTCGGTGACGTTCATGGCGAAGCCGCACCACGACTGGGTCGGCTCCTCGTGCCACATCCACTCGTCGCTCTGGCAGGACGGCAAGGCCGCGTTCGCCGGCGAGTCGGACGTCTTCAAGCACTACCTCGCGGGGCAGATCGCCTGCGCCGCCGATCTCGCGATCTTCATCGCGCCGACGATCAACTCGTACAAGCGGTTCGCCGCCGGCAGCTGGGCGCCGACGACGCTCGCGTGGGGGTACGACAACCGCACGTGCGGCTTCCGCATCGTCGGTCACGGCTCGGCGCTACGGGCGGAGTCGCGCATCCCGGGAGCGGACGCGAACCCGTATCTCGCGTTCTCCGCGCTTCTCGCCGCTGGACTGTGGGGCATCGAGCAGCAGCTCGAGCTCGGCCCGGCGCTCGAGGGCAATGCGTACATCTCGGATGCGGAGCGGTTCCCGCATGCAATGCGCGAGGCGATCGCGCGGCTCGAGCAGAGCACGGTCGCGCGGCAGCTCCTCGGCGACGAGGTGATCGACCACTACCTGAACTACGCGCGCACGGAGCAGGAGCTGTTCGACAAGACCGTGACGGGCTACGAGCGGGAGCGGATGTTCGAACGTGGCTAGGCCGGTCGTAGGGATCACGACATACGTGACCGACGCGAAGTGGGGGTACTGGAACCTCGAGGCTGCGCTCATCCCCTTCGACTACGTGCAGAAGGTGGAGCGGGCGGGCGGACGGGCGATGCTCGTGCCGCCGTCGCTCGACGGTGTGGAAGAGACCCTCGACGCCCTCGACGGCGTCATCTTCACCGGCGGGTCCGACCTCGACCCGGAGCTGTACGGCGAAGACCGGCATGCAGAGACCGCCGGCATCGTGCGGATGCGCGACGACGCGGAGCTCGCGCTCCTCAAGGCGGCGCTCGAGCGCGACATGCCGGTGCTCGGCATCTGCCGCGGCATCCAGGTGCTGAACGTCGGCCTGGGCGGCGACCTCGAGCAGCATTTCGAGGGGCACCGGCACGACCCGCCGGGCGAGTTCCTCGCGCACGACGTCGCGATCGAGCCGGAAACGCGCCTGGGCGAGATCCTCGGGGAGCGGACGACCGTCATGTCACACCATCACCAGGGGCTGAAGACGCTCGCGCCCGGCCTCGTCGAGACGGCGCACGCCGACGACGGGTTGGTCGAGGCGGTCGAGGCACCGGACCGGCGCTTCGCCGTCGGCGTCCTCTGGCATCCCGAGGCGGCGGACGATGCCCGCCTCTTCGAGGCGCTCGTCGCCGAGGCCGCGCGCTACCGGGAGGAGAAGTGACCGCCGTCCTCAACCCGGCGACGGAGGAGACGATCGCCGAGGTTCCCGCGCACAGCGCCGAGGAGACGGACGCGGTCGTCGCGCAGGCGAAGGCGGCGTTCCCGGCGTGGCGCGCACTCGCGCCGGGCGACCGGGCGCGACTGCTGCGGCGGCTCGCGACGCTCGTCGAGGAGCACCACGAGGAGCTCTCGAGAATCGAGTCGCGCAACGCCGGCAAGCCGATCTCCGGCGCGCGCGGCGAGGTGGGGATGGTGGCGCAGGTCTTCCACTTCTACGCGGGCGCGGTCGACAAGCACTACGGCGAGACGATCCCCGTTGCCGGCGGCGTCGACATGACGTTCCGCGAGCCGCTCGGCGTCGTCGGCCTGATCGTGCCGTGGAACTTCCCGCTCAACATCTCGTCGTGGAAGCTCGGCCCGGCATTGGCCACCGGTAACACCGTCGTCCTGAAGCCGGCGGAGCTGACGCCGCTGTCGGCGCTCCGCCTCGCCGAGCTCGCGCTCGAGGCCGGGATCCCGGAGGGCGTGCTCAACGTCGTCACCGGCAAGGGCTCGGTCGTCGGGCAGCGCCTGATCGAGCATCCCGACGTTGCGAAGATCGGCTTCACGGGCTCGACCGAGGTCGGCCAGCAGGTCATGCGCGGTGCGGCGGGGACGATCAAGCGCGTCACGCTCGAGCTCGGCGGCAAGTCCGCGAACGTCGTCTTCGCGGACAGCGACCTGGAGAAGGCGGCCTCGACCGCGCCGTACGCGGTGTTCGACAACGCCGGCCAGGACTGCTGCGCGCGGTCGCGCATCCTCGTCGAGAAATCGGTCTACGACCGCTTTCTCGACCATCTGACGGAGGCGACGGCGCGAGTGAAAGTCGGCGATCCTGAGCTGGACGAAACGGAGATGGGGCCACTGATTTCGGCCGCGCATCGCGAGACAGTGGCGAGCTTCGTCGATGACGGAGTCTCGCTAGCCTTCAGGGGCGAAGCGCCTGAAGGCAAGGGCTTCTGGTACCCGGCGACGCTCGTCGAGGCGCGGCCCGGCGACCGCATCGCGCGCGATGAGGTCTTCGGGCCGGTGGCGGCGCTCATCCCGTTCGCCGACGAGGCCGAGGCGGTGCGCATCGCGAACGACTCCGTCTACGGGCTCTCGGGCTCGATCTGGACGCGCGACGGCGCGCGCGCCCTCCGGGTCGCGCGAGCCCTCGAGACCGGCGTGCTCTCGATCAACTCGAACTCGTCGGTGCGCGTGTCGACGCCGTTCGGCGGCTTCAAGCAGAGCGGCTTCGGCCGCGAGCTCGGCATGCACGCGATGGACGGCTACACCGAGGTCAAGAACGTGTTCTACTCGACCGCATGAACAGGCTTCAGGGAAAGGTGTGCGTGATCACCGGCGCCGGCGGCGGCATGGGCGCCGACGCGGCCGAGCTCTTCACCGAGGAGGGCGCGCAGGTCGTCGTCGCCGACCTCGACGCCGACGCCGCCGGGAAGGTCGCGGACACGGTCGGCGGGCTCGCGGTGCAGGTGAACGTCGCGGAAGAGGACTCGGTCAGGGCGATGTACGCGGCCGCGAAGGAGCATTTCGGCGGCATCGACGTCCTCTACAACAACGCCGGCATCTCGCCGGCGGACGACGACTCGATCCTCGACACGTCGCTCGAGGCGTGGGAGCGCGTGCAGGCGGTGAACACCCGCGGGGTCTACCTCTGCTGCAAGCACGGCATCCCGTACCTGCTCGAGCGCGGGGGAGGATCGGTGATCAACGTCGCTTCGTTCGTCGCGCTCGTCGGCGCGGCGACGTCGCAGATCTCGTACACGGCGTCGAAGGGCGCCGTGCTGTCGATGAGCAAGGAGCTCGGCGTCCAGTTCGCGCGGCAGGGGGTGCGCGTGAACGCGCTCTGCCCGGGGCCGGTCGAGACGCCGCTCCTGCTGCGCATCTGGAGCGAGACGCCGGGCGCCGCCGAGCGGCGCCTCGTGCACGTGCCGATGGGGCGGATGGCGAAGCCGCGCGAGATCGTCAACGCGGCGCTCTTCCTCGCGAGCGACGAGTCGTCGTACGTGAACGCGTCGACGTTCCTCGTCGACGGCGGCCTCACGGCCGCCTACGTCACCCCCGAGTAGCTAGGAGCCGACGACCTGGACGAGCCAGCGCCGGTCGCGCTCGCGGTCCAGCTCGATGAAGAGGACCTTCTGCCACGTCCCGAGCTGGAGCTCGCCCTCGCGCACGGGGACGGACTCGCCGGCGGTGCCGAGCAGCATCGCCATGCAGTGCGAGTGGCCGTTCCCGATCTCCATGTCCTCGGGGCAGATGTTCTCGGTGCGGCGGTCCCAGTCGTCGTGGGCGTAATACGTGTCGTGCGGGACGAGCCGGCGCAAGAGGCCCGTGAAGTCCTCGAGGAAGCCTTCCTCGAGCTCGTTCACCCGGACGCAGCACGTCGTGTGCGGCGAGTACACGCAGGCGATCCCCTCGGTGATCCCGCTCTCGCGGACCGCGGCCTGGACCTCCTCCGTGATGTCGGTGACCGTGAGGCCGCCGGCCGTGCGCAGCTGCTTTTCGTGCTGGAAGACCTTCATGTCGGCCCTATTGTGCAATATCCGCGCGGGGCCCGTAGCTCAGCTGGTTAGAGCAGGGGACTCATAATCCCTTGGTCCCTGGTTCGAATCCAGGCGGGCCCATGGTCGGAGACCTGCCCCGCGATTATCCGCGAGGCAGGTTCCGGAAGGCGTTCCACGCCGGCTTCTTCACGTCCTTGACGGTCTCGAAGCCGGATTGCCAGCCGCCGATGCCGGGCTGGTCGCGCACGAGGAACCAGAGCATCATGTCGATCCGCGGGTTCTTGTGGGCGATCGCGAACGCCTGCTTGACGTAGGCGGCCTGCTTCGCCCAGCTCACGCCGAGGATCGTCTTGTCGGGCGGGTTCGTCTGGTAGCCGTACTCGGTGATCCAAAGGTGCTTCGGCCCGTAGAACTTCGAGATCTGCGACAGCAGCAGGCCGATGTTGCCCATCTGGATCCGACGCCGCGCGTTCCCCTTCGGCACGTAGCCCGGTGCCTCGTTCCCCGCCGACGCGTACGGGTTGTGCGCGTAGACGTCGAACTTCTTCATCCCGTACTTGTGCGCCGCGATGAGGAAGCTCAGCGGGTCGACGGAGGCGCGGCTCGAGCCTGCGTTGTCGTTGCCGCGCGGGTCGGTGACGCCGCACGCGACCTTCTCGCCCGACACGGTGTGGATGCCGGTGTAGATCGCGTTGCAGATGCGCGCGTAGTTGTACGCGCTGAGAACCATCCACTTGCCCTTGACGCGCTTGTACTGCGGCGCGAGGAACACCGGGTTGTTCGGCTCGTTCCACGCGGTCCACATCTTCACCGCAGGGATCGGCGTGCCGGTTCCGGCGGTGGGATCGACGTAGCTGCCGCTGTAACGCTTCGCCGCTGCTTGCGCGAACTGCCGCAATGCGGTGAAGCTCGCCGGCGCGTGGTTGCGCCCTGCGCTGTGATTCGCCCAGGACGGCGTCCCGACGATCGAGAACAGAAGCTTGATCCCGGACGTCGCGCCGTACCCCGCGATCCGGTCGTAGAGCGACCAGTCGTACGCGGGATCCGCCGGGTCGGCCCCGTTCGCCGGCTTCGTGTTCGCGACCGACCACTTGTTGCCGCCCCAGTACATGTTCACGCGCAGCACTTGGGTGCGCAGCGACTGCAGTGTCTCGAACGCCGCCGGCGGGTTGTCGCCGTACAGCGTGAAGGCTTCGTCGTTGATCCCGACGAGCAGATGGGTCGACCGCGTGGCCGCCCCTGCGGCCGAAGCGGCGAGACCTGCGGCGAAAAGCGCCGCCGCGGCGACGCGGACCATGCGAATACTCACAAAAACCCCCTACGATCGATTCAGGGCCGGGTACCCGGTCACAGAAAGTTCAGACACAGGGTCGGGCAAATCCGTACCCTTTTCGTACATGTTCCTTTTCACGAAACCAACCCGCATGGTTGAGCGGGACGAGGCCCTTCCCGGCCGCCAGGTGGCCATGCCCGTCCCGGCCCGGCACGAGGTGCTGGGCACGCCGATCGCCCCGCCGTTCCCCGAGGGCCTCGAGCAGGCCGTCGTCGGCATGGGCTGTTTCTGGGGCGCGGAGCGCGTCTTCTGGCGCGCCCCGGGCGTCTACACCACCGCCGTCGGCTACGCCGGCGGCTTCACCCCGAATCCGACGTACGAGGAGGTCTGCTCGGGGCAGACCGGCCACACCGAGGCGGTCCTCGTCGTCTTCGACCCGAAGGTCACGAGCTACGACGAGATCCTCCGGCTCTTCTGGGAGAACCACGACCCGACGCAGGGCATGCGCCAGGGCAACGACGCCGGCACGCAGTACCGCTCGGCCGTCTACTGGACGACGGAGGAACAGCGCGACGCGGCCGAGGCGTCGCGCACGATGTTCCAGCAGGAGCTCGCGAAGGCCGGCTACGGCGAGATCTCGACCGAGATCGCGCAGGCGGGGCCGTTCTACTACGCCGAGGACTACCACCAGCAGTACCTCGCGAAGAACCCGAACGGCTATTGCGGGCTCGGCGGAACAGGCGTTGCCTGCCCTGTCGGGCTGAAGACCGCCGAGATTTAACGAAGCCCTTACCTCCTCGAGGTGCACCGTCGGGGGGTCCCGGCAAGGGACCCCCTGTACGGCAACTACGACAGGAGGAGAGATGCGGAAGCTCATTCCCGTCGCGGTCGCCGCGCTTGCTCTGGCATGTGCTGCGACCGCGGGCGCCGCGCTCGTTCCGGGTGTCTACGACCCGGGGAACACGGGCTGCGTGACTTCGACGTACAGCAACGGCGTTCTTCATCTCGCGAAGAACTGCGCGACCTCGACGAACGCTTCAGCGGGTGCAGACATCACCGGACTGACAGGACAGACATTCCAGTCGGCATCGTTCACGCTTTCGAGTGCGACCCAGTGCCAGGGCGGGTCGCCGCGCTTCAACGTGACGACGTCGAACGGGCTGTTCTTCCTGGGCTGCAACAACGTGACGCCGACGGCGAACGCCGACGGCACCGTGACGTACACGTTCACCGCGGCGACGCTCGCTGCGGCGGGGCAGCAGGTGCCGACACCGACCGGCACGATCAGCAGTGCCAGCGTCCTCATCGACGTCCAGGGCACCGCCGACCTGTCGAACATCACGGTGAACGGCGTGCTCGAGCGGCCCGTCCCGACCCATGAAGGCGGCAACGGGTTCGCCAAGGAGTGCAAGGACGGCGGCTGGAAGTCGTTCACGAATCCGTCGTTCAAGAACCAGGGCCAGTGTGTGTCGCACATGGCGCACCACAAGCACCACGATCACTAGCGAGTGACGGCGGCGCCGGCAGCTCGCCGGCGCCGCCTCCTACAGCGTCCGGAACGCGAGCGTGACGGCGCCTGCGATCGCGACGACGCCGAGCACCGGGATCGCCGCCTTCGCCGCACGCGGCGGCAGCACGAGCTCGAACAGCGGAGTGTCGTCGCCGATCCGGCGGAGGACGGGGCCGAGCGGGCAGTTCCCGCCAGCGACCACGACGAGGACGCATTCGAGCCCGAGCGCAGCGAGCGCCGCGACCGCCAGGCCGTCTGCACGTCCGCGGACGGCCGCGAGCCAGACGAGCGCGATGCAGCCGAGGAAGACGATGCTGATCGCGCCGTGCACGACGCGCGACGCCAGGACGATCCGGCTCAGGCCGTCTCGCCTCCGTCGATCGCGATCGTCGCGCCGGTGATGTAGCGGGCGTCGTCGCTCGCGAGGAACGCGAAGAGCGCTGCGATCTCCGCCGGCTCGGCATGGCGCTTCATCGGAATCTGCTCGTTCACCGCGGCCAGCATCTCGTCCGAGTACTCGGCGCGCTGCATCGGCGTGAGGACGTACCCAGGGCAGACGGCGTTCACGCGGATGCGCGGAGCGAGCTCGCGCGCCATCGTCCGCGCGAGCAGGATCACGCCCGCCTTCGACGCGTTGTAGTCGGCGTAGTGCTCGTGCCCGCTGAGCCCGTTCGTCGACGCGGTCATGAGGATCACGCCCTCGTCCATCCGCCGCGCCGCCTGCTGCGCGCAGTGGAAGACGCCGGTCAGGTTGACGTCGAGGACGCGGCGCCAGTCCTCCTCGCGGATCTCGAGGAACGGGCTGCGAATCGAGATGCCGGCGTTCGCGACGAGAACGTCGACCTCCCCGACCCGCTCGAATGCGGCAGCGACCTGTTCGGTATCGGCGACGTCGCACTCGATCTCCCCGTCGAGGGCGATGCTGACGACGGTCGCCCCCTCGTCGCGGAAGCGCTCGACCGTCGCCTCGCCGATGCCGCTGGACCCGCCGGTGACGACGACCCGCTTCCCTTCGAGGCCCCTCACTGCAGGCGTTCGGCGAGGTACTTGATCGCGATCGGGTAGCGGTACTCGATCGCGCCGTGCTTCCCGTCGAAAAGTTCGAAGAAGACGTCTGTGACGCCGATCCGCTCGAGCGCGCGGCGGAATGCCTCGGCGCCGAGGTCGAGGTAGTACTCGTCGCGTGTGCCTGCGTCGACGTAGATCGCGCGCAGGCCGCGCAGGGCATCCGCGTGGGTGTCGACCATGCGCACGGGATCCCACGCGAGCCAGCGCTGCCAGACGTCGTCCTTCAACTGCCCTGTCTCGACGTCGAACGGCAGCTCGCCGTTCGAGTAGCACTGCGCCATGGCGTATGTGTTGATCAGCACCGGGTCGGCGGGTCTCGTGAACGCCGGCCGCGACCGGAAGTCCTTCCAGAATGCGTCGTAGGAGCTGCCGTAGTCGTCGCGCAGCGCGCGCACGACCTGCGGGAACTCGGTGAGGTAACAGAGCTCGAAGAGCGCGTCGCCCGCGTGCGTCGCGAGGCCGGCGAAGACGTCCGGCCTGAGCATCGCAGAGATCATCGCCCCGTACCCGCCGCTCGACTTTCCGGCGATCGCCCGTGCGCTCGTCGGGTAACGCGCGTCGACGAAGCCGACGACGTCTTCGCAGAGATAGGTGTGGTAGTTGCCGACGGCCGGCGAGTCGACGAACTGGGAGCCGCCGTACGACGTCCACGCGTCGACGAAGACGACCCGCGCGGGCGCGCGGAGCCCGTCGACCAGTTCGAGCACGGTGGGGCGGAACGGCGACCGGTTGCGCCACATGTCCACCTGGCCGGTGAAGCCCTGGATGAGGTAGACGGCCGGGAGGGTCGCGCCCTCGGCGCCGGGAGGCTCGTACACCCAGACCGGGCGGCGCGCGGGATCGCCGAGGGGATTGCCGGCGAGCGCGGCACTGTCGATCTCGTGCTCGTACAGGCGGCCCTCCATCGCCGCCGGACCCTACACTCGCCCCATGCGTCGAATCCCCCCGCTCGCCGCACTCCTCCTCGTGCTGGTCCTGGCCGCCTGCGGCGGCGGCTCATCGAAGCCGTACACCGCGGTCGCGTCGAAGGCGTGCTTCGTGCAGAACGGCTTCACCGGGGTGACCACGGACCCGGGCAAGGTGGGGTTCATCGCCGCCTTCGCGCCGAACGGCGGGCTCCAGGCGAAGTCGAAGACCGGGAACGTCCTGACGGTCGCATTCGCCGATCCCAACGGCGTGGCGTCGACGGAGAAGGCGTTCCGGCGGAACGCGCCGGCGAGCCTCCTCCCGCACATCGCGGACATCATGAGGTCGAAGGGCAACGCGGTCCTCGTCTGGACGGTGTCGCCGAGCGCGCAGGAGCTCTCGGACGCCGAGAGCTGCCTCAAGTCCTAGCTAGGATTCGGGCATGGCCGAGTACGGGACGATGCGGGTGAAGAGCGGCCTCGCCGAGATGCTCAAGGGCGGGGTGATCATGGACGTCGTCGACGCCGAGCAGGCGAAGATCGCCGAGGCGTCCGGCGCGGTCGCGGTGATGGCGCTCGAGCGCGTCCCCGCCGACATCCGCCGCGACGGCGGCGTCGCGCGCATGTCCGACCCGGAGATGATCCGGGAGATCCAGGAGGCCGTCTCCATCCCGGTGATGGCCAAGTGCCGCATCGGCCATTTCGCCGAGGCGCAGATCCTCCAGGCGCTCGAGATCGACTACATCGACGAGTCGGAGGTGCTCACGCCCGCCGACCTCGCGCATCACGTCGACAAGTGGACGTTCACCGTCCCGTTCGTGTGCGGCGCGACGAACCTCGGCGAGGCGCTCAGGCGCATCACGGAGGGCGCGGCGATGATCCGCACGAAGGGCGAGGCCGGCACGGGCGACATCGTCAACGCGGTCACACACATGCGCTCGGTGTTCGGCCACATCCGCCGGCTCACGTCGCTCGCCGAGGAGGAGCTGTACTCGGAGGCGAAGGTGCTGCAGGCGCCGTACGAGCTCGTGCGCTGGGTCGCAGAGAACGGAAAGCTGCCGGTGGTGACGTTCACCGCCGGCGGGATCGCGACCCCGGCCGACGCAGCGCTGTGCATGCAGCTCGGCGCCGACGGCGTGTTCGTCGGCTCCGGCATCTTCAAGTCGGGCGATCCCGAGCGGCGCGCGAAGGCGATCGTCGAGGCGACGACGCACTTCCGGGACGCCGAGATTCTCGCCCGCGTGTCGGCGGGCCTCGGCGAACCGATGGTCGGCATCTCGACCGCCTCGCTCGATCCGAGCGAGCTGCTCGAGACGCGCGGCTGGTAGTCCTCCGTCCGGCGCAGCGCAGATGATTCGCCCCGACATGGTGGGCGGCAAGCCGGTCTGGAAGACCTCCTCGTTCCTCGTCTACACGGGCGGTCTCACCGTGCTCGGCGCGGCGCTCGCGGCGCTCAGCTACCTGTCGGGCCACTTCGGCAGCGGCGCGCTCACCGCCTGGGCGCTGCTCGTGTTCGTCGTCCTGTCGTCGGTCGCCCACTGGTTCAGGCGGCGCGGCCGCTGGGTTGCGGCCGGCATCTTCGGGTTCGCGTCCGTCGTCGCCTGGGGCGCGCTCATCGGGACTGCGTGGCACTGGTTCGGCTGGCTGAACCACTGGAACTCGGCGTTCGGCGGTTTCTCAGTCGCGCACCTGTCGCTCGAGCTCCTCGTTCTCGCGTCCGCGCGTGAAGCTCTCCGGCGCTACAAGTTCCCGTTCATCCGCCTGATCTCGGCGGTCGTGTGGTGGTTCTTCGTCACCGATCTCGTGTCGAACGGCGGCACGTGGTCGTGGGTCGTGACCCTGCTCGTCGGCCTCGCCTACCTCGTCGCGGGCACGGTCAGCGACCAGCCGTCCGCGTTCTGGACGCACCTCGTCGCCGGTGCGCTCATCGGCGTGACCCTGCTGCACTGGTGGAGCTCCACCGACACCGACTGGGCGCTCATCTCGGCCGCCTCGCTCGTGTACGTCTTCATCGCCTACGCGACGAAGCGCTCGAGCTGGGCCGTCTACGCGACGATCGGCTTCGTCGGCGCGACGATCCACTACCTCTTCAGCACGAGCACCCCTGTGAGCGTCGGCCCCGTGTCCGTGGCGGTGCCGTCCGTCAGCAGCGGCTGGGCTCCCTCCGTCGCGTTCGCGTGCCTCGGGTTCTGGCTCGTCCTGCTCGGGCTGCTGGCCCGGCGTCGCACGGCGTAGCCGCACCTACAATTCGGATCGTGGACAAGCCGCTTCGAATCGGCGTTCTCGCCGTGCAGGGCAACTTCCGGGAGCACGGGGCCGTGCTCCGGCGACTCGGCGTCGAGCCGGTCGAGGTGCGCCTGCCCGAGCAGCTCGAGGGTCTCGACGGTCTCATCCTGCCCGGCGGCGAGTCGACGGCGATCACGCGGCTCATGCGCCTGTACGGGCTCGACGAGGCGCTGCGCCGCTTCGAGGCGCCCGTGTTCGGGACGTGCGCGGGCATGATCGTGCTCGACCGCGACCACCTCGGCCTCGGCGACTTCCGCGTCCGGCGGAACGCGTTCGGGCGGCAGGTCAAGAGCTTCGAGGCCGATCTCGACATCGGCATGGGCGAGCCGCTCCGCGCCGTCTTCATCCGCGCGCCGTGGATCGAGGACGCAGGCCCCGACGTGGAGGTGCTCGCCGAGGTGGACGGGCATGCGGTGCTCGCGCGGGAGGGGCGGATCCTCGTCGCAGCATTCCATCCGGAGCTCACCGACGACACGCGCATCCACGAGCTCTTCGTGAACCAGGTACGGGAGGGAACGAGTGTCCGGGCATAGCAAGTGGTCGTCGATCAAGCACAAGAAGGGCGCGGCGGACATCAAGCGCGGCAAGCTCTTCTCAAAGCTCTCGCGCGCGATCATCGTCGCGGCGAAGGAGGGCGGCGGGAATCCCGCCGACAACCTCGCGCTGCAGAACGCGATCGAGAAGGCGCGCTCCTACTCCATGCCGAAGGACAACATCGACCGCGCGATCGCGAAGGGATCCGGCGCGGATGCGGATGCGAGCGCATTCGAGACGGTCGTGTACGAGGGGTTCGGCCCGAGCGGCGTCGCCGTCATCGTCGAGGCCCTGACCGACAACCGAAATCGCACCGCGAGCGACGTGCGGCACACGTTCGCGAAGAACGACGGCAACCTCGGCGGCTCCGGTGCGGTCGCCTGGCTGTTCGAGCGTCGAGGTGTCGTGGTCGTCGCTGATCCTGGAGCGCGTAGCGCAGAGGACGAGCTCATGCTCGCGGCCGCCGAGGGCGGGGCGGAAGACGTCGTCCGCGACGGCACGACGTTCCAGGTGACGTGCGAGCCGGAGCAGCTGGCGGCGGTGCGCGAGGCGGTCGAGGCCGCCGGCTTCGCCGTCGACGCGGCGGAGCTGACGATGGTGCCGAAGACGACCGTCGAGGTCGCGGACGAGAACGAGGCGAAGAAGGTGCTCCGGCTCATGGACCAGCTGGAGGACAACGACGACGTCCAGGACGTGTACGCGAACTTCGACATCCCCGAGCGCGTGCTCGAGGCCGTCGCCGGCTGACCGGAAGTCACCCTTTCGGGTAGAAGGAGTCGTCCGACCCGCTGCCTAACCTCTTGCCGTGAAGGTTGTCGGCATCGATCCAGGGACGGCTGCTTGCGGGTACGGGATCGTCCACGAAAGCGGCGGGCGCCTCAGGGGCATAGACCACGGCTGGTGGCAAACGCGCCCCACCGAACGACCCGAGCTGCGTCTGAAGACGATCTACGACGGCGTCGCCGGCCTCATCGCGGAGCACGCCCCGGATGCGGTCGTCCTCGAGGAGTCCTTCGTCGGCGTCGACGCCCGCACCGCGCTCTCCGTCGGACAGGCACGCGGCGTCGTGCTCGTCGCGGCCGCCCACGCCGGGCTGCCCTGCACCGAGTACACGCCGTCCGAGGTGAAGCACGCCGTCTGCGGCTACGGGCGCGCCGAGAAGTCGCAGGTGCAGCGCATGGTGAAGGCGATCCTCAGCCTGCAGGAGCTCCCGACACCGAACCACGCCGCCGACGCGCTCGCCGTCGCCATCTGCCACGCGCTCGCACCGCCGATGCTGAAGATGGCCGGCTGACGTGATCGCGCGACTGAGAGGGAAGGCGGTCGCGTCCACCGCGGAAGGGCTCATCCTCGACGTCGGCGGGGTCGGCTATCTCGTCGCAGCGACGTCCGCAGCCGTGCGGAAGGCGGACGGCGCCGACGAGGTGACCGTCGAGACATACACGCACGTGCGCGAGGACACGCTTCAGCTGTACGGCTTCGCCGACCGCGACGAGCGTGACCTCTTCGTGCAACTGCTGTCCGTGAACGGCATCGGGCCGAAGGTCGCGCTCGCGATCGTCTCCGGCTCGCCGGCCGACGAGCTGCGGCGCGCGATCGTCCGTGAGGACACGGCGCGCTTCGTCGCGATCCCCGGCATCGGCAAGAAGACGGCCGAGCGCATCGTGCTCGAGCTGAAAGGCTCGATCGCCGAGGCGATCGCGCCTAGCGAGTCGCTCGGTGCCGATCTTGTCGCAAGGGATGCCCTAGTCGAGCTCGGGTACTCGATACTCGATGCCGAGGCTGCGCTTGCATCGGTCGATCCCGAGCTTCCGGCTGAAGAACGCGTGCGGCGTGCGTTGAGGCAGGCTGCGTGAGCACGCAGTTCCTCGCGCCCGTCGTCGCGGAGGAAGACCAGGAGATCGAGCAGACACTCCGCCCGCGCCGGCTCGACGAGTTCGTCGGGCAGGAGCGCGTGAAGGAGCAGCTCGCGATCGCGCTCACCGCCGCGCAGGCGCGCGGCGAAGCGCTCGACCACGTCCTCCTCGTCGGCCCGCCGGGCCTCGGGAAGACGAGCCTCGCGCACATCGTCCGTGAGGAGCTCGGCGTCGGCATCCGCACCGTGGCCGGCCCCGCGCTCGAGCGCAAGGGCGACATGGCAGCGATCCTCACCGCGCTCGACGAGCGCGACGTCCTTTTCGTCGACGAGATCCACCGGCTGAACCGCGCGATCGAGGAGATCCTCTATCCGGCGCTCGAGGACTTCAGGCTCGACATCATCGTCGGCCAGGGGCCTGCCGCGCGGACGCTCACGCTCGACCTGCCGCCGTTCACGCTCATCGGCGCGACGACCCGCACGGGCCTGCTGACGACGCCGCTGCGCGACCGGTTCGGCATGACGTTCCGGCTCGACTACTACGGGCCGGAGGAGCTGGCGACGATCGTCCACCGCTCGGCGCGCATCCTCGGCGTCGAGATCGCCGACGACGCGGCGCAGGAGATCGCGCGCCGGTCGCGCGGGACGCCGCGCATCGCGAACCGCATCCTTCGTCGCGTGCGCGACGTCGCGCAGGTGCGTCACCAGGGCGCGATCACGACCGCGGTCGCAGCGGAAGCGCTCGCGCTGCTCGAAGTCGACCAGGCCGGGCTCGAACGCATCGACCGCGAGCTCCTGC
>DASXLN010000330.1:0-1871 GCA_036496165.1 Gaiellaceae bacterium
GCGAAATCCCAGGCGCCCGGCTCGTCCTCGTGCAGCATGAGCATGCGGACGTCCCACCCCCGCTCGCGCAGGCGCGGCAGGAGCGACAGCAGATGCGCCTCCGAGCCGGAGATGCCCGCGACCTTCTGCATGTGGATCACAGGGTTTCGCTTCACGACGCCACGAATCGTAGAAGCGCATCCGCCCAGGTCTCGACCGAGTGATGCATGCGGACGCGCTCGCGGAGCTCGCGGCCGATCGCATGCCGCTCTTCCGGAGAGAGCGCGGCGAGCGCCTCGATGCGATCGGCGAGCGTCTCCGGACGTCCTCGCTCGAACGCGAGCGGTGGCTCGATGCCGGCGAAGAGCCCGTCGAATGCCGGCTGCGACGCCACCACGGGCCGGCACGACGAGGAGGCCTCGAGGACGATCTTGTCGGGCGAGAAGAAATCGGAGGCGACGACGTCCGCGCGCGCATATGCCGCCGGCACCTCGGTGCGGGGGATCGGGCCACCGACGCTCGCGAATGCGTAGCCCGGCCGCTCGACGAGCTGCTCCAGCTCGAGCTTGTACGCGTCGAGCTCAGGGGCCCCGGTCGTCCCATAGAGGTCGATGCAGGCGTCGATGCCGCGCTCTCGAGCGATGCGCACTCCCTCGATCAGCTCTTCGAGCTTTTTCGGCCGCGTGTAACGGCCGAGCGACATGACGCGAAGCGAATCGCCCACTGACGAGCGCACCGGCTGGCACGGGAACTCGGTGACGTCGATCCCGTGCCCGATCCCGTGGACCTTGTGGGACGGAAACGGGAACGACCGCTCGTCGACGGTGACCACGGCGCTGCTCACGGTGACCGCCGAGCGCAGGAGCACGTGCGACTTCCAGTGCGAGTACCAGAGGAGCAAGGGAACTCGCGCGGGCCGGACCAGCGGCGCGGCGACGATCGCGTACAGGGGCACCATGTGAGCGACCACTGCCACAGGTCGTTCCCGCATCTCGGCGGCGACGGCACGGACATACCGCTCCGCCCGGCGCGCTCGCGCCGGTGCTCCGAATGTGCGCACGCGGCAGTTCTCGGGCAAGGCTCCTTCTCGATAGCGGTCGCAGATGACGACGACCTCGTCGACACGACGCGCGAGCGCGGCGATCTTCGCGCAGGTCGCCCCGAGATTCGGGTCGGATGGATCGACGACCTGGGTGATGAAGACGAGCTTCCGCATCAGAAGAAGTCGACGTCGCCCAGCGTCAGGTACCAGGCGCTCCGCTCGCGCGGAAGCGCCGGTGCATCGTCTCGCAAGCGCTTCCCGATGAAGCGAATCGTCCGCGGCGTCGGGACGAAGCCGTGGGCGAGGAACCGCGCCTCCTCCCCCGGGTTCACCATCGCCACAGCGATCTGCGCGTCCACATGCCGCAGCGCGGCACCGAGGCCCCGCCCGTGCTCGCAGACGACCGCGGACGAGAGGCCGTGCCATGTCGCATGCGTGACGACGACCTCGCCGTGCTGGGCGTACGCGCGCGGAGAGTCCGCGTACCGCCACCGGAGGTACGTCTCGTCGCGGACGAGGTGGTGCGGCGACAGCTCTCGCGCCCGGGGGTCGATCGACGTCTCACGCACTCGTCCGTCCTTGCGCAGCCCTTTCGGCCGCACCCAGATGCGCAGTGCGACGACGTCCTCCCAGCCGAGCTTGCCGACGAGGATCGGGCCGGCCATCGGGTTCGTGAACCCCAGCGCCCACTGCGCACCCGCGGCGGCCGCCTCCTCCTCGTTCGCCAGCTCGAGCGTCGAGAACACTCCCCGGCCGCGCGCCGCCGGCGTCGTCACCGCATGCACCGCGAAAGCGGCGAGCCCGTTGTCGAAGCGCGCGAACGACATCGCGAGCACGCCGAGCGGGGATC
>DASXLN010000331.1:0-1731 GCA_036496165.1 Gaiellaceae bacterium
GTAGCAGGCCGGTGAAGATTGCGACGACGCCGGCCTCGCCGTGGACCGCCTGGCGCGGCCCGTAGACGTTCGAGAAGCGAAGCGACACGTGGCGGGCGTCGTACAGCCGGTTGTACGTGGCGAGGTACTCCTCCGCCGCGAGCTTCGAGGTGCCGTACGGCGACAGCGGCTGCCGCGGAGTCGACTCCGTCGCGGGCGCGCCGTTGCACTCGCCGTAGATCGCGCCACCGGTCGAGGCGAGCACGACCTGCGCGTCGTAGCGGCGCGCCGACTCCAAGACCTGGAGGGTTCCGAAGATGTTCATCTCCGCGTCGACGGCCGGACGCTCCACCGAGAAGCGCACGTCCGCCTGCGCGGCGAAGTGGAAGACCGCCTCCGGCTTGACGGCGTCGAACACCGCCTCGGGCTCGCGGATGTCCGCGACGTGCAGCTCAGCTTCGGCGGCGACGTTCTCGCGCGTTCCCTTGGAGAGGTCGTCGAGGACGTGCACCTCGTCACCGCGCGCAAGCAGGGCGTCGACGATGTGCGAGCCGATGAACCCCGCGCCCCCGGTCACGATCGCCCGCATCGCCGTATCGTAGGCGGCTCGTGTTCATAACTTTTGAAGGAGCGGATCGCTCGGGAAAGTCGACGCAGGCGGAGCTGCTGCGCGACGCGCTCGCGGCCGACGGCCGCGATGTCGTGCTGACTCGTGAGCCCGGCGGCACCGAGATCGGCGAGCGCGTGCGCGAGCTGCTTCTCGACGGCCCGCCGATGGCCCCGCGCACGGAGGCGACGCTCTTCGCCGCCGCGCGCGCCGAGCACGTCGAGACCGTGATCCGACCATCGCTCGAACGCGGTGCGATCGTCATCGCCGATCGCTACATCGACTCGTCCCTGGCGTACCAAGGCATCGCGCGCGGCGTCGGGCTCGACGACGTGCTCGAGCTCAATTTGCGGGCCGTCGGCGGCCTGCTCCCGGATCGCACGGTCCTGCTCCTCATTGACCCCGAGATCGCCGCCGCGCGCGCCGGTGCACCGGATCGGCTCGAGCGCGAAGGCCCCGAGCTGCAGCGACGTGTGGTCGCCGCCTATCGCGAGCTCGCCGAGCGCTTCCCAGAGCGTATGGTCGTGTTCGACGGGGCGCTCGACCAGAACGAGCTCGCCCGCGAGATCCATGAGCGCATTCGACGCGATCTCTGAGCAACTGGAGGCGAAGCGCCTCCTGTCCGCCGCGCTCAACGACGGACCGGCGCACGCGTATCTCCTGCACGGGCCGCCAGGCGTTGGCAAGCGCGACCTCGCGCTCCTCTTCGCCGCCGAGCTCCTCGGCGAGCACGCACGTGTCGAGCGGCGCTCCCATCCCGACCTGTACGTGCTCGAGCCGCTCGGCGACCAGATTCGTATCGACGACATCCGCGAGCTGCGCCGCGACCTGCACATGCGGCCGTTCGAGGCCGACCGCCGGGTCTATCTCGTCTTCGGCGCCGACACGATGAACGAGGACGCCGCCGACGCGCTGCTCAAGGACTTGGAAGAGCCGCCGCCGTACGCGGTGATCGTGCTCGTCGCAAGCGATCTCGGCCCCCTGCCGGAGACGATCCTCTCGCGCTGCCAGCTCGTCCCCTTCCGGCGCTTGTCGGAGCGCGCAGTGCGCGATGCACTGCGCAGCCGCGCGCCCGAGCTCACGGATGAAGAGTTGACGACGCTCGCGCGCGTCGCGGCCGGACGGCTCGATCGCGCCGCGCGTTT
>DASXLN010000332.1:0-2815 GCA_036496165.1 Gaiellaceae bacterium
TGCCGCTTGCGTGTGGACGATATTTCGTTCAAGGTTGCGACATTGTGAACCGGCTCGACGTCGCGGTCGTGGGGGCGGGCGTGACCGGGCTCGCGGTCGCGCGCGAGCTGAAGTCGCGCGGACTGGAAGTGGCCATCGTCGAGCGGGATGGGATCGGGGCAGGGGCGTCGGGCGTGCAGCCGGGAGGTGTGCGCCAGCAATGGGGAACGCGTGTCGCATGCCGGCTCGCGCGCGAGTCGGTGGAGTTCTGGCGCGACGTAGCCGCCCGACTCGACTCGCGCGTGCCGCTCACGTTCAGTGCTTGCGGCTATCTCTTCGTCGCCGAGACCGACGCGACGCTCGCGCGCCTCGCCGCGAATGTCGCCCTCCAGAACGAGGAAGGCATCGACTCGCACATCATCCGGAGGCCCCAGGTGGCCGAGCTCGTGCCGGGATTGGACGTCGACGCCATCGCCGGCGGGGCGTGGTTCGCGGACGACGGATACTTCGACCGCCCGCAGGCAGTCGTCGAGGCGTTCGCCGACGGCGTCGACGTCCGGCACGCGACGGTCGACGCGATCGTGCGCGACGGCGCGGGGTGGATTGCGGGACCACTCGCGGCCGACGCCGTCGTCGTCGCGGCGGGGGTCGACACTCCGGCTCTCCTCGGCCCCGACGTCCCCATCGTCGCCGAAGAGCGGTACCTGTTCTTCAGCGACCCGATTCGCGAGCGCCTCCTCGAGCCCCTCGTCATCGCGCCGGAACGTCGGTTCGCCGCGAAGCAGCTCGCGGACGGACGCGTGCTCGCAAGCGATCTCTCGGCGCGCGGCGACGAGCGCGAGGGCCGTGAACGCTGGCGTGCGACGATACGAAGCGCGAGCGAGGCGCTTCTGCCGCAGCTCGAGCATGTTTCGTATCCGCTGCTCGTCCGTGGGATCTACGACGTCACTCCGGATCACCAACCGATCCTCGGTCCGGTCGACGACGGCCTGTTCGTCGCCGCAGGCTTCAGCGGGCACGGCTTCATGATCGCTCCGGCTGTCGCGCGCATCCTCGCCGACGCCGTCACGGGCACGCGCGACCCCATCCTGGACATCCTCGGGATCGACCGGTTCGCGGCGGGCCGCCTCGTCCCGGAACCGCAGCTCGTCTGACGTGTTCCTTCAGCTCGTCGCCAACGGCCTTGTCACCGGCTCGGTCTACGCGATCGCAGCGGTCGGTGTCTCGCTCGTCTACGGGATCCTCCGTCTCGTCAACTTCGCGTACGGCGACTTCATGGCCTTCGGCGCGCTGATCGCCTTCGCCGTCAACGGCCCGTTGCACCAGTCGATGATCCTCGCTGCGTTCGCCGGGATGGCCGCGACCGCCATCCTCTCGCTCGTGCTCGACGCCGTTCTGTGGCAGCCTCTGCGCGTCCGGCGCGCCGGTTTCATGAGCCTCTTCCTCGCGTCGATCGGGCTCGCGCTCGTCCTGCGGCAGTCCTTGCTCCTCGCAGCCGGGTCGGCGCCGCGCAGCTACCGCGTGAATCCGTTTCGCGTTTTCGTGCTCGGCAGTGTTCGGCTGTCGGAGGCGCAGGTGATCGCGATCGTCACAGCCGCCGGAACGATCGTGCTCGTGGGGCTCTTTCTTGCGCTGACGACGTGGGGGCGCCTCCTGCGCGCGATGGCGGACGACCGGGCCCTCGCGTCGGTCGCAGGCATCGACGTCGGGGCGGCGACACGCATTGCATGGATGATCTCGGGCCTGCTCGCCGGCCTCGCCGGGGTGCTCGCCGCGCTCGTCGAGTACTCCTTCGATCCGAACTTCGGCTTTCAGCTCCTGCTTCCGGTCTTCGCCGCGGTCGTCCTCGGGGGAATCGGGAGCGCGTACGGCGCTCTCGTCGGCGGCCTTGCCCTCGGCCTCGCCCAGGAGGTGTCGACCTGGTCCGGCTTCGCCGGCGGCGTCAACCCGGTGTACAAGCCGGTGGTCGCGTTCGGGCTTCTCGCAGTCGCGCTCCTCATCAGGCCGCAAGGCTTCTTCGGACAGGCGCGGGTCGGATGAGCGTTCTCGCCAGCGGCGGGTTCTGGGCGTTCGTCGGCGTCGTCGCCGGCATCTACACGATTCTCTCGCTCGGGCTCCAGGTCCAGTTCGGGTTCGCCGGCCTCCTGAACTTCGGCCAGGTCGGCTTCATGGCGCTCGGCGCGTACACGATGGCCATCCTCGTCGTGAAGGAAGGCTGGAGCATGTGGCTCGCGGCACCGCTCGGAGTCGTCGCCGCAGCCGTCGGCGGGCTCCTCGTCGGCCTTCCGACGATGCGGCTCCGCGCCGACTACTTCGCGATCGTCACGATCGCCTTCAGCGAGATCGTGAGATACATCGCGACGAACGACACGTCGCTCACCGGGGGCACGCAGGGCACGATCGCGCTCGGACCCGCGGGGACGGCCACCGAGTACAACGGCCAGTGGAACACCTTCCAGACGCACGTGCAGCACTCGCTCGGTCTCGGGTCGGGGGACGCGACGATGCTCGTGATCGTCTGGGTGGTCGCCGTCGTTCTCCTCGCGCTCGCGTGGCTCGCTCTGCGGACGCCGTGGGGCCGCGTCCTCCGCGCGATCCGCGACGACGAGGACGCCGCCGCATCGCTCGGGAAGAACGCCTTCGCGTACAAGCTGCAGGCGCTCGCTCTCGGAGCAGCGCTCGCGGGCGTCGCCGGCCTTTTCTACGCGTGGGAGTTCTCGTTCTTCAGCCCCGATGACTTCCAGCCGCTGCTGACGTTCTTCGCCTGGATGATTCTCTTGCTGGGCGGCCTCGGTCGCGTGTGGGCGGTTCCCGTCGGCGCGGCCGTCTTCGGGTT
>DASXLN010000333.1:0-11640 GCA_036496165.1 Gaiellaceae bacterium
CGCGAGCCGACCAAGGAAGAGCTCGCCGAGGCGACGGGCCTGCCGATCCAGCACGTGGATGAAGCGCTGTCAGCTGCCTCCGCGTCCGTCTCGCTGAACCAGACCGTCGGCGCGGACGACGAGGGCGAGCTCGGCGATCTCTTCGCAGATCGCGAGGCGCCCGACCCGTTCGACGAGGCCGAGGAGTCGCTGCGCAAGCAGAACATCCGCAAGGCACTGGACGCTCTGCCGGAGCGCGAGCGGCGCATCCTCGAGCTGCGGTTCGGGTTCGAGGGCGAGCCGTGGACGCTCGAGGCGATCGGGCACGAGCTCGACCTGACGCGCGAGCGCGTCCGGCAGCTCGAGGGTCAGGCGCTGGCGCGCCTGGGGGCCCTGCGCGATCTGATCAGCGTCGCCGCCTGACCAACCGGGACACCAAAGACGCGACCCCGTAAGGCACGGCCGGTGCCAGGCACGGATACCGCCGGTGTACGCGTCTGCAACGGGTTCGTTCAAGGTGTGTCACGCCGCTTGGCGTAGCTCCAGCGACTTGGTGTCGCGCACGTCACGAATCGGCGAACGAGGCGTCAGGCTGTCGTAACCGTGCCTGGCACCGGTCGTGGCTTCAGCGGACGTGTGGTTTCAGGCGAGTTGCAGCGGCGAGGATCGCCTCCCGGTCGAGCGGAACGATCGTCATCTCCGCCGGCGGGCGGCGGAGGAACCGCGCGACGAGGAACAGCTCGTCGACGTCGAGCTCGCCGCCGCGGCGCGCGGCGGCGAGACCGGCCTCCACCTCGAGGTGCGCGCCGCCGCCCGGCGGCAGCGTCCGCTCGGCGGCGACGCGCCCGCCGGCGAGGAAGAACGCACGCACGTGCCCGGGCTCGGCTGCCGGCACGAGCAGGCACCGCTCGAGCGCCCGCAGGCGCTCGAGCCGCGCGAGATCGCGGCACACGTGCTCGAGTGCCTCGATCCGGTCGCGCAGCCGCGCGGCGTCCTCGAAGCGGCGTGACTCCGCGAGCGCGGCCAGCTTCCGCCGCAGCCGCGGCAACGCGGCTGCGGGCCGCTTCAGCTCCTCCGCCAGCAGCGCGCGCGCAGCGAGCTGCGCGCGCCGGCGTGAGCGGATCGGCCCGACGGACGTCGGCTGTGACGAGGCGACGACACCCTCGCCGCGCTTCCGGAGCCACACGTGCCGGTCGGGCCGCGCGACGCGTGCGTTCGCCGGCGGGCGCAGCTCGCGGATGAGCCGCAGCTCCGTCAGCGCGGCCTCGAGCTCCGACCCGAGGACGCGCCACTCGATCCGGTCGGTTGCGCCGACGGCGGCCTCGACCGCAGGCCGCAGCCGCTCCGAGCGGAAGTACGACCGCAGCCGCGCGCGCAGGTCGCGCGCGCAGCCCACGTACAACACCTGGTCGTTGCGGTCACGGAAGAGGTAGACGCCGGGGCGCTGCGGCGCCCCGAACGCAAGCTGCCGCTTGTCCCACACGCGGCGGGTGCGCGTCGCCTGCAATGCCACGAGGTCGGCGACCGTCCGCGCGCCGCGCTCTTGCGCGAGCCCGATGAGCGCGAGCAGCACCTCGGCCGTCGCCTGCGCGTCCGGCAGCGCGCGATGGCAGGGCTGCACCGACGTGCCGAGGAAATACGAGAGCTGCGCGAGCGACGCGCGCGGAACGCGACCCGCGAGCAGGCGGCGCGCGAGCGAGACGGTGTCGACGACCGGTGCCGCGAGGCGCGACCCCGTGAGCCGGATCGTCTCGCGGTCGAGGAACGCGAGATCGAAGCGCGCATTGTGCGCCACGAGCACCGAGTCGCCTGCGAACCCGAGGAAGCGGTGGACGGCGACGGCCGGCCTGGGGGCGCCGTACAGCTGGCGGTTGTCGAGGCCGGTAAGCGCGGCGACGCCGGGCCCGAGCGGCATCCCCGGATCGACAAGCGTCTCGAACTCGGCCTCGAGCTCGAGGTTCCGGACGCGCACGGCTCCGATCTCGCAGATCTGCGCCGTTCCCGGCCGGAGCCCGGTCGTCTCGAGATCGACGACGACGTACGTCGCCTGCTCGAGGAGGAGGTCGCTGCCGAGCGGGCTCGCGAGCCCGACAGCGTCGCCGTTCCAGGCAAGCCTCGCGTCGGTCTCGACGACGTCCTCGAGCAGCGTGCGCGCGAGCGAGACCGGGGCGGAGCGAAGCGCGAACAGGCGCCGGGCCGCCTCCTCGGCGAGGACCGGGCCGCGGCGCTCCTCGACGAGCTCGACGAGCCGGTCGGCCGCATCGAGCCGCAGTTGCACGCCTCCGAGTCTAGACGAACATACGTTCGATTCCTAACTCGGGAGGCAGGTTTTCGTCAGTAACAATGCCGCCGGTCGTGCTGCCTATGGAGAGACCGATTCGACTCCCCCGCTGGCTTCGCCTTGCCCCGTTCGCGGGGCTGGCCGTGCTCGCCGCGGGCTGCGGCGGCGGAGCCTCGAACGTCGGCGCTCCGGCTGCCGCCGCTGCTGCGCCCGTCAGGTCGTCGTCGGCCGCGCCGGCGTTCCCGGTCTTCCGGGTGGCGCAGGACACCTCGATCGATTACCTCGACCCCGGCCTGACGTACAGCCCGGAGGGGCTGAACGTCATCTGGAACGTCTACCTGCCGCTCCTCGGCTACAAGCACGTCAACGGCGCCGGCGGCTCGACGATCGTCCCGTATCTCGCGCGCTCGCTTCCGAAGGTGTCGGCCGACGGGCGCGTGTACACGCTCACGTTGCGCAAGGGAATCGAGTACTCGAACGGCCAGCCGGTGAAGGCGAGCGACTTCAAGGCGACGGTCGAGCGCGACTTCAAGCTCGACTCGCCCGGCGCCGGGTACTTCTACGACATCGCCGGCGTCGACGACGCCCGCAAGGCGAAGGGCGGCCACATCTCGGGCATCGTCGCCGACGATGCGACCGGCCGCATCACCATCACGCTGAAGACGCCGCAGGGCGACTTCGCGAACGTGCTCGCGAGCGAGTTCGCCGCGCCCGTGCCGGCGAGCGCGTCGGCCTCCGACACGTCGACGCACCCGCTGCCGGCGACGGGGCCGTACATGATCCAGAGCTACGCGCCGAACAAGCAGATCGTCGAAGTACGGAACCCGCGCTTCGACGCGTCGCAGTTCGACGGCAATGTCCCGGCAGGGAACCCCGACAAGGTCGTGTGGGACATCGTCGGCGACGCAGCGACCGCGCTCCAGCGGACGACCGGCGGCCAGGACGACTGGGATCCGCAGCCGATCCCCGAGGCGAGCCTCGCTGCGACCGAGGCGAAGTACGGCGACCAGCTGAAGATCTATACGCCCCCGAACACGTACTACTTCTTCATGAACACGAAGGTCGCGCCCTTCGACAAGTTGAAGGTGCGACAGGCCGTGAACTACGCGATCGACCGGCGCGCGCTCGTCGCCATCTACGGCGGGCTCGCGAACCCGACCGAGAACATCCTGCCGCCGACGTATCCGTCGTACTCGAAGCACTCGCTGTACCGCCACGACGTCGCGAAGGCGCGGCAGCTGATCAAGTCGGCCGGGGCCGTCGGTGCGCGCGTGACCGTCTGGAACCACGACCGCGGGCTCGACCCGAAGGCGACGCAGTACCTCGTCAAGGTGCTGAACTCGATCGGCCTCAGGGCGAAGCAGCACATCGTCACGTCCGCGGTCTACTGGGCGACGGTCGGCAACGAGGCGACGAACGCGCAGATCGGGTTCGCCGACTGGTTCCAGGACTACCCGCACCCGCTCGACTGGTTCGACGTCCTCTTGAACGGCGAGCGGATCACGAAGACCTACAACAACAACTACGCGAACTTCGACGACAAGGCGGTGAATGCCGAGATCGACGATTTGAACAAGCAGCCGATCCCGACGAGCCCGGTGAACTCGCGCTGGGCGTCGCTCGACCGGCAGATCATGCTCCAGGCGCCCTGGGCGCCGTTCCTCAACCGGGAGTTCACCGACCTCTTCAACGCCAAGGTGGACCTCGGCTGCTACGTCAACCAGGTCGTCTACGGGTTCGACTACTCGACCATCTGCATGAGATAGTGCGCACCATCGGACTCAACACTCCGGGAGGGAACATGCATGTAAGACCACGGCTGCGGCACCTTGCGGTGCTCGGCCTCGCCGGCTTGGTGCTGGCAGCGGTCGGGGTGACCGCCGCGCAATCGAAGCCGTTTACGTCCGGCCACTCGACCGCGAGCACGATCCTCGACGGCACGACGGACACGGTGACGAACGTCGACCCGGCCGGGAATTATGACTACGGCTCGGGCACCGTCGACATCCTCATCTACCAGCACCTGCTCGACCTGAACGCGGGCAGCACCGTCCCCGCCCCGTCGCTCGCGACCGGGTGCACGCACAACGCCACGGTCACCGTCTGGACCTGCGCGCTCAAGCAGGGCGTGAAGTTCTCGAACGGCGACCCGTTCACGTCCGACGACGTCAAGTGGTCGTTCGACCGCGTGAACAAGATCCACGATCCCTCAGGCATCTGGGGTCTCATCTCGAACCTGAAGAGCGTCACGACGAACGGCCCGTACAGCGTCTCGTTCCACCTCGGGACGGCGCAGTCGACGTGGCCGTACATCCTCGCGACGGGCGCAGGCGAGATCGTCGACCACAAGGTCTACCCGGCCGACAAGATCCTCGCGAACACCGACGTGACGAATCTCGTCGGGACGGGCCCGTACACGCTCAGCAAGTTCACGCCGGGCCAGTCGGCGGTCTTCACGCCGAACCCGAACTACAACGGCGCGAACGGCAAGGTTGCGAACGGCGGCCTGATCATCACCTACTACTCGAAGTCGTCGACCATGAAGCTCGCTCTCCAGAAGGGCGAGATCGACATGGCGTTCCGCGACTTCACCCCGACCGAGTACACCGCCCTCGGCAAGGCGAGCGGCATCAAGGTGTACAAGGGCAAGGGCGTTGGCATCCGCTACCTCGTGCTGAACGTGAAGCGGGCCCCGACGAACAACCTCGCAGTGCGGAAGGCGATCGCCTACCTGATGCCGCGCCAGGACATCGCCTCGCGCGTGTATCACGGCCAGGTCGTCCCGCTGTACTCGATGCCGCCTGCCGGCCTGCCCGGCCACCTCAATGCATTCGGCGAGGTGTACGGCATGGCGCCGAGCGTGGCAAAGGCGAAGGCGGTCCTCGCGGCCGCGCACGTCAAGACGCCGGTCCCACTGACGCTCTGGTGGACGCCGTCGCACTACGGTGACGCGTCGGCCGACGAGTTCTCCGAGATGCAGCGTGCGTTCAACGCGAGCAAGCTGTTCAAGGTCACGCTGAAGTCCGCAGAGTGGGCGACCTACTCGAAGACGCTCGGCACGCAGTACGGCGCGTTCCAGCTCGGCTGGTTCCCGGACTATCCGGACGCCGAGGACTACATCACGCCGTTCTACGGCACGAAGTCCAACTTCACCTCGAACGGCTACTCGAACGCGAAGATGGACGCGGTCATCAAGAAGGAAGAGGCCGCGAAGACGCCGGCTGCGCGGATCGCAGCCATCAAGCAGGCGCAGATGATCGCCGCGCAGGACGCGCCGATCATCCCGTACTGGCAGAACACGATGCTGGTCGTCGGAAGGTCGAACATCCAGAACCTTCCGAAGACGATCGACCTCGACTACCTGATGCGGTTCTGGCTGCTCTCGAAGTCGTAGGAGTCGTACGCGAACGGAGGGCGCCTTCGGGCGCCCTCCATTTTTCTAGGATGCGCGGATGAGCCAGACGGGACCGTCGCTCAAGCGGTACGCGATCACGCGACTTGCGCTCGTCGTGCCGATGGTGTTCATCCTGCTGACGCTCGTGTTCCTGCTCATGCGGGTGGCTCCGGGCAACCCGGTCTCAGCCTCGCTCGGCGGGCATGCGCCGCCCGCCGTGATCAAGGCGATCAGCCACCAGCTGGGCTACGACAAGCCGATCTACGAGCAGTACGGGCACTACCTCGGGCAGATTGTCCGTGGCAATTTCGGCACGACCATCTCCGACCGCCGTTCGGTCGGCAGCATCATCCTCGTGAACGGCGCGGCGACGCTGGAGCTGACGTTCTTCGCGATGATCATCGCGATCGTCGTCGGCATGCTCGTCGGCCTCGTGTCGGGTCGCTTCCGCGACTCGCCGATCGACGCGGGTGGGCGCCTGTTCGGGATCGTCGTCTACGCGACCCCTGTGTTCTTCCTCGGGCTGCTGGCGCAGCTCGTCTTCGGCATCTGGCTCGGCTGGCTGCCGACCTCGGATCAGGCGAGCCCGGTCACGCAGGCGCTGATGCAGACGCACACGAACATCTACTTCGTCGACGCGATCATCGACGGCAACTGGACTGCGCTGAAAGACGTCGTCGAGCATCTTGTCCTGCCGGCGACGACGCTCGGGATCGTCTACGGCGGCGTCTTCATCAGGCTCATCCGCGTCAACGTCATCCGGACGCTCAAGGAGGATTACATCGAGGCGGCGCGTGCGCGCGGGATCAACGAGCGCGCGGTCGTCTACCACCATGCGTTCCGCAACGCGCTCGTCCCGGTCATCACCGTCGTGGGACTTCAGCTGGCGCTGCTGCTCGGCGGCGCGATCCTGACGGAGACGACCTTCAACTGGCCGGGCCTCGGCCACGAGCTGTACGTCTATCTCCAGAACCGCGACTACGCGGCGGTGCAGGGGATCGTCGTGGTCTTCGCGCTCGTCGTCGTCGCGGCGAGCATCGTCATCGACTTCGCGAACGCGTTCATCGACCCGCGGGTGCGGTACTGATGGCCGCCACCGCGACGGTCAGGCTCCATCGCCGTACGGTCGGGATCCGGCGCGCCCTCGCGCCGATCGCCGAGGCGCGCGGCATGGCCCGCGCGATGCTCTGGACCGGGTCGGGGATCACGCTCGTCTTCGTCCTGCTGGCGATCTTCGCGCCGATCCTGTCGCCGTACGGCTTCGACCAGTACAGGACGAGCAGCGGGCGGTTCGCGCAGCTCGCTCATCCTGGTCACGGGCACATCCTCGGGACGACGGTGCAGTCGACGGACGTGCTGTCGCGCATCGTCTGGGGCGCACAGACGGAGCTCGAGGTGGTCGGGCTCGCGCTCGCCTTCGGGCTCGTGATCGGCGTGCCCCTCGGGCTCGTGTCGGGCTACTTCGGCGGCCCGTTCGACCGCGGCGCCGTGCTGTTCATGGACGCGATGTTCGCGTTCCCGCCGCTCCTGCTCGCGATCGTCATCGCCTTCCTGCTCGGGTCGAGCGTCAGCTCGGGCGTGCTCGTCGCCGCGCTCGCGATCACGATCACGTACATCCCGCAGTACTTCCGGGTGGTGCGCAACCACGTCATCAGCGTGCGGGAAGAGCCGTACGTGGAGGCGGCGCGCGCGCTCGGCGCGAAGCCGCTGACGATCCTGCGCCGCTACGTGTTCTTCAATGTCGTCCAGAACGTGCCGGTGATCGCGACGCTGAACGCCGCCGACGCGGTGCTGACGCTGACGGCGCTCGGGTTCCTCGGCTACGGCGTGCAGCCGACGCAGGGGGCGGAGTGGGGGTACGACGTATCGCGCGCGGTGTCGGATGCCGCGTCGGGAATCTGGTGGACGGGCCTCTTCCCCGGGCTCGCGATCGTGCTGCTCGTCACGGGTCTGACACTCCTCGGCGAGGGGCTGAACGAGACGATCAACCCGGTGCTCCGCCGCCGCTCGATCCGCAAGGTCGACTTCGCCGCGCCGAGCCTCGAGCCGGCGTCGGAGATCCTCGAGCCGTGAGCGCGGTCCTCGAGGTTCGCAACCTGCGGCTGTGGTACGGGACGGCACGCGGCTCCGTCCGCGCGGTCGACGGCGTGTCGCTCGAGATCGATGCGGGCTCGGTGCTCGGGCTCGTCGGCGAGTCCGGCTCCGGCAAGTCGACGCTCGGGCGCGGCATCCTCGGCCTCTTGCCCGACGGCGCGCGCGCCGACGGCGAGGTGCTGTACAAGGGCCGCAACCTCGTCGGCATGTCGCAGCGCGACCTGCGCCGCCTGCGCGGCCCCGATCTCGGCCTCATCTTCCAGGAGCCGATGACGCGCCTGAATCCGCTGCTGCGCATCGAGGACCACTTCCGCGAGACGCTCGAGCAGCATGAGTCGAAGCTCACCGACGACGCGATCCGCCGCCGCTCGCTCGACACGCTCGGCCGCATGGGCATCCCGCCGACGCGGTTCCGCCAGTATCCGCACGAGTTCTCGGGCGGGATGCGGCAGCGGATCATGATCGCGCTCGCACTCGTGCTGCGCCCGTCGCTGCTCGTCGCCGACGAGCCGACGACGTCGCTCGACGTGATCGTCGAGGCGCAGATCCTGCGCATCCTCGCCGACCTGAAGGAGAACTTCGACACCGCGCTCCTGCTGATCACGCACAACCTCGGGATCGTGGCCGAGGCGTGCGATCACGTCGCCGTCATGTACGCCGGGCAAATCGTGGAGGAGGGACCGTCGCGCGACGTCTTCGCCGAGCCGAAGCATCCGTATACGCGCGAGCTGCTGCGCTCGACGATCTCGCTCGACACGAAGGAGTTGCACTCGATCCCGGGCGCGCCGCCGAACCTCATCACCCCGCCGTCCGGCTGCCGCTTCCATCCGCGCTGCCCGGACGTGATGCGCGTCTGCCCCGCGCGCGACCCGATCGAGACGCGGCCCGCCCCCGACCGGCGCGTCCTCTGCTGGCTGCACGGCCCCGAGAGCGAGATCCCGCCGGGCGGCGACGAGCCGGCCGAGCGGCAGAAGATCGCCGTCGCGGAGGAGGCATGAGCGCGAACGGCGAGGTGCTCGTCTCGGTCCGCGGACTGAAGACGTACTACTCGATCCGCGGCAGTTTCCTCGACCGGCTCGTCGGGCGGACGGGTGCGGCGGTACGCGCGGTCGACGACGTGTCGCTCGAGCTGAAGAAGGGGGAGGTCCTCGGGCTCGTCGGCGAGTCGGGAAGCGGCAAGACGACGCTCGGTCGCACGCTCCTCGGGCTCGTCCCGGCGACGGAGGGGAGCGTCGAGTTCGAGGGCAAGGACATCACGCGGCTGAGCGAACACGACCGGCGGCTCATGCGCCAGCGGATGCAGATCGTCTTCCAGGATCCGCACGCCTCACTCAACCCGGCGATGACGGTCGCGCAGGCCGTCGGCCATCCGCTCGAGATCCACGGCCGGGCGAGCGGGCGCGAGGAGATCCGGATGCGGGTCGCCGACGTCCTCGAGCGGGTCGGCCTCTCGCCGGTCGAGCAGTTCATGGACAAGTACCCGTCCGATCTCTCCGGCGGCCAGAAGCAGCGGGCAGTGATCGCGCGCGCGATCATCCTCAACCCGGTGCTGCTCGTGGCCGACGAGCCCGTGTCGATGCTCGACATGAGCGTCCGGGCGAAGATCCTCGAGCTGATGCTCTCCCTGAAGCGCGACTTCGACCTGACGTACCTGTACATCACCCACGACCTGGCGACGGCGAAGTTCTTCTGCGACCGGATCGCGATCATGTACCTCGGGCGGATCGTCGAGATCGGGCCGTCGGAGGCGATCTACGAGGATCCGAAGCACCCGTACACCCAGGCGCTGCTGCGGGCGATCCCGGAGCCGGACCCGCGGAGGACGATTCCGCGCGACCTGCCCCGGGGCGAAGTGCCGGATGCGTCGCGGCCGCCGCTCGGCTGCTCGTTCCACCCGCGGTGCCCGAAGGCGTTCGAGGTGTGCGGCTGGGAGTCGCGCGACCTGAAGGAGCTGCTCGAGCGCCGCTGGTCGGGGCTCTCCGAGGAGGGCTTCGAGGCGGAGCGTGCGGCGGCGGGGCCGGTCGAGGCGCTCGACGTGCCGGCGACGCACGTGAAGTGGCAGGCGCACGGAGGCGCGCATGGCGGGGATTTGCGGGGGATTCTCGACCGGGCGCGCGAGTCCGATCCGGCCGAGCCGTTCTGGACCGGCGTGCGGGACGTCGCGGACGCCAACGGGGCGCTCGAGGTCGACTGGTTCGACCCGGTCGCGCCGCGGCTGCTTCCCACCGGCAGGGTCGAGGTCGAGTGCCACCTCTATGACGACGAGGCGCTCGCCGAAGCGGCAAAACGGCGGGAATCCCGCATCCCTCGTTAGGGGCGGTACCTCTAAAGGGGGCCTCTGCGGAGGCCGATAGCTTCAGCGTGGACGCCGCGGAACGGCAGCAGATCCTTGATCGGTACCTCGACCACTCGCGTCGGTTCGAGGAAGTCGCCGCGCGCCGGCGGACGGTGAGCCCGGCTACGGCCGCGGTCATCCCGTTCCAGGGCCCGCGTGTCGAGCTCGAGCAGGAGCCGACCGGGCGCGAGATCGAGGTGCTCCAGCTCATCTCCGACGGGCTCGTCAACCGGGAGATCGGCCAGCGGCTCTACCTCTCCGAGGAGACGGTGAAGTCGCACGTTCGGCACCTCCTGGCGAAGCTTCAGGCGCGCTCGCGCGCCCATGCAGTGGCGGTTGGTTTCCGCCGCGGCCTCATTGGTTGATCCCGTTTCGCGGGTGAGGCTGTGGACAGCTCCGGCGGAGCTGTGGGCGAATTGCCTCGGAAACAACCGCGGCTCCCGGCCCTAGAAGGGGCTGGGAGCCGCGTAATTCAGCGGTTTCAGACCGGTCCAGCAAACGACGATATCCCTCTCGCGGGGGATGCCAGCCGCCTGTGGACAACGGACGATGCTTCGGCGGAACTACCAGGGCTTGGTGTCGCCCGCTAGGGCGGCGCGGGCGATGGCCGCGACAATGCGCTTGTGCACGACAACTCCTGTGTCTAGGGACTAACGGCAACCCCAGCTTATACCCCTAATGGGTGAGACTTCAAGAGAATTCAGCGCCTTTTCTAGCCGAGCCTCATTCCCGGTGAGTCGTGAACGCGCGCTCGAGCTTTGGGTTCTGAGCCTTACGCTGAGCGCAGCCGGCCTTTGTCTGGGGCTGGTCTTGGCCGGATACCGGATCCATCAGCCAGCCGCCGTCGCGGTTCTCGCCGCTCTCGCCTTCGCTGCTGACTACGGGAGCATCCGGCTCACCCCGAATCTCGAGGTGACTGTCGCGTCCTTGGTCTGTGTATTCGCGGCGGTCGTTCTCGGCCCGCTCTCGGGTGCGGCTGTGGCCGCAGCGGGCTTGCTGCGAGACCTCCCTCGCAGAGACACCGAACAGCCAATTCTCCGGTGGGCGACCTGGACATCGAAGAGGGTGCTCGCGACGGCATCTGCCGGTCTCACGGCAGCTCTCATCTGGTCGGAAGGGAGCCACGGCTTCCTCGCCCTCTCGCTAGCGGTGACCGTTGCCTTCCTCGTGGAGACAATCGTGGGTGACGTGCTCGGCCCAGTCGCGCCAGCAATTCGCGGGACGAGTTCCATTGGGGCGATGCTTCGCGAGATCCTGCCCAGCGACCTTGTCAGCGTGCCGCTTCACGTTCCAACGGTCTCCGTGCTTGCCTACGTGTACGTGACGATCTCCCCATGGAGCGTCGCGTTGTTCGCTCTCCCGGCTTTGGCCGCACAAAGGCTCCTTCTCATGTACCGGCAGCAGAGGGAAGCTTCCGAAGCTTTGGGTCTTGCGAACGCGCGGCTCGAGTCGGCAAACCTTTCATTCGCGACTGCGTTGGTTGCGACCCTCGACGCCCGTGACAGATATACGGCCGGTCACTCAACAGCGGTCGCAATCTACGCTCGAGACATCGCG
>DASXLN010000334.1:0-5275 GCA_036496165.1 Gaiellaceae bacterium
CGAGAGCGGCGCCAACGAGTGGCGCCGCTCCGTTTCTCCCGGGTCGGACCGGAAGCGTCAAATCGCCAGCCGTTCGTTGCGTCGCCGGCCGACGACGAGGGTTGCGCCCAGAAGTGCTACGAGAACGCCGGTTGCGGCGCCGGCGCCGACGCCGGCATCGCTCCAGCTGAACGCGCTCGAGCTCGGGATCGTCACGACCGGGGTGGAGGTGCCACCACCCGGCGCGAGCGTGTCGGTGATGAACGTCGTGCCCTGCTGCGTGTCGTACGGCGAGGAATGGCCACCGCCCGGCGCGAGCGTGTCAGTGATGAATGTGTCGCCGAACGCGGGAGCCGCGGTAGTGATCGCCGCGACGACGGTGGCGATGAGAAGCAGTGCCTTCATGATCCGTACCTCCGTCTCGGGGCCGCTCGGTTGCGGCCGACGAACGGACAGTCGCCCGCGCCGGTCGAATCCCGGTCGAGCCCGGTAAATCGCCGGTAGAAATCCCTGCTTGTGTTGGGAAACGGGCTCGCGTAGCGTCGAGCCGTGCGCTTCCTCGTGCTCGGCTCGATCGAGGCCTTGGTGGACGGCCGCGAGGTCGACCTGGGCGCCGGCAGGCAGCGCGCGCTCCTCGCCTTGCTACTGCTCCACGTCGGCGAGGTCGTCTCGAGCGATCGTCTGATCGACGAGCTCTGGAACGGCCGGCCCCCGCCGACGGCGGCGAAGGTAGTGCAGGGATACGTCTCGCAGCTGCGCCGCGTCCTTCCCGGCGAGACGATCCTCACGCGTGGCTCCGGCTACGTCCTCCATGCGAGCGACACCGACGCGGCGGAGTTCGAGCGCACGCTGGCGGTCTCCCGGGACGAGGACCCGCGTGCGGCGTCGCAATCGCTCCGTCACGCTCTCTCGCTCTGGCGCGGCCGGCCCTACTCCGACGTCGAGTACGAGCCGTGGGCGCAGGCCGAGATCGCCCGCCTCGAAGAGCTGCGTCTCGCGGCGCTCGAGGAACGCATCGACGCGGATCTCGAGCTCGGCGAGGCGTCGCGCGTCGTTCCCGAGCTGGAGGCGCTCGTCGCCGAGCACCCGCTGCGCGAGCGCCTGCGCGCCCTGCTCATGCTCGCGCTCTACCGCTCGGGTCGGCAGGCGTCGGCGCTCGACGCCTATGCAGATGCGCGCAGCAGGCTCGTCGAGGAGCTCGGGATCGAGCCGGGACCCGAGTTACAGGACATGCAGCGACGGATCCTCGCCCAGGACCCGGAGCTCGGCGCGGCGCCGCGCCCGTTCGCCCGTGTTGCGCGGCGCGCGCCGTGGCTCGTCGCCGCCGGGGGCGCGCTTCTGGCTGCGGCGGCGATCGCTGCAGGCTTCCTCCTCACCGGCGGCAGCGCCGGTGTGCACGCCAACTCGCTCGTGCTCGTCAACGGGGCGACAGGGAGCCTCGACGCCGACATCGCCGTCGGGTCGAGGCCCTCGCAGGTGACGACCGGCGCGGGCGCGGTCTGGGTCCTCAACTCCGACGACAACACGATCTCCGAGATCGACCCGGCGAGCCGACGAGCGCTCGCGACCTTTGCCACCGGCTCCCGAACGGTGGGGATCGCCGCCGGCGCGCATGCGCTCTGGTTGGCGAATGCAGAGACGACCGCCTCGACGCAGGAGGGCACGTCGCTACCGAGATCGCTGACGAAGGTCGATGTCGCGACACGCTCCCCGCTCTTCACGGTTGCGCTCCCCGCCAAGTACGACCTGCCGTACTACTCGCGCTTCCCCGGTCAGCGCGTCATGGTCGTCGGAGCAGGCTCTGTCTGGGTGGTGGCGCGGGACTACCACCTGCTGCGTCTCGCCGAGACGACGGGGAAAGTGGAGAAGCGGTTCCCGTTCGGTGCGGACTCGCTCACATTCGGAGGGGGCGAGGTATGGCTCATGCAGCAGGGGGCGCAGGTCATGCGCATCGACCCGCGGACGAACCGCGTCGATCTGACGTTTCCGCTCGCCGCCGGGCCGGGACTCGACTACGGGTTCGGCTCGGCCTGGGTCGCCGACGGGGTGCAAAACCTCGTCTGGCGCATCACCCCGGGAACGCCGACGCGGGCGCTGTCGATACCGGTCGCGGTCGGTTCGACTGCAGTCGCCGTTTCTGCGCATGCCGTCTGGCTGACCAGCATCCTCGCCGACGAGGTCACGCGCGTCGATCCGCGGTCGAACCGCGCCGATCTGCGGATCGCGTTGACCGCGCCGCAGGACGCGGTAGCGACCGATCGCGGGCTCTGGGTCACGACAGGCGCTCCTCCGCCGTCGTCTGGCCCGCTGCCGGCGAGCTCGTGCGCGCCACTCGTCTACTCCGGACCGGGAAAGCCGCGCTTCATCGTCGCGTCCGACCTGGCGCTCCAGGGAGATGCCACATCGTCGACGGCGCCCATTCAGAGAGGAATCGAAGCGGTGATCCGCGAGCGCGGCTTCCGCGCCGGCAAGTACACGATCGGCTACCAGTCGTGCGACGACTCGACCGTGCAGGCGTCGGCCTTCGACTGGGCGAAGTGCATCACGAACGCGCGGGCGTACGGCGCCGATCTCGACGTGATCGGTGTCGTCGGGACGTACAACAGCGGCTGCTCGTTCGTCGAGATCCCGATCCTCAACGCGGCTCGAAACGGGCCGCTCGCGATGGTCAGCCCGCTCAACACCAACGGGGGGCTCACGATCCATTCGACAGCAGCCGCTCCTGTGCGCATGGATCCGAGTGGGTCGCGGAGCTTTGCCCGCGTCATCGCGGCCGACCAGATCCAGTACGCGGCGGACGCCGAGCTCGAGCACGAGCTCGGCGTCACGCGCATCGCCGTCATCGACGACGGCGGCGGCAGCGCCGTCGAGGCGGATCGCTGGTTCACATACGCTGCGAGGCGCCTGGGCGTGAAGGCGGTGACCGTCGGGTGGGACCTGAACCATCCCGACCCCGCGAAGGTGCTGCGTTCGGTTCGCCGGACGCATGCCGACGGTGTGTTCTTCGCCGCCGGTGGGCTGCCCGACGGCGCGCGGATCGTCGCATCACTGCGCGCCGGCCTCGGTCGGAAGGTTCCGATTGTCGTGACGGACTGGTTCGCCGGGTGGCCGTTCTTCCTGCACATCGCCGGGCCGTCGATCGACGGCGTCTATGCCAGCACGGGTGGGATCCCCGACTCCAGCCTGCCGGCCGAGGGCCGCCGCTTCGTCGACCGGCTTGGGTCGCGTCACTCGTTCACCACCGCATACGGCGGCGCCGCGGCGCAGGTGCTGCTCGACGCGATCGCACGCTCGAATGGGACGCGGGCATCGGTCGCCGCCGAGCTCTTCAAGACCCGCACCCAGAGCTTCGTCGGGCCGCTCGCGATCGACTCGCACGGTGATCCGATGACGGCAGGCGTGACGATCTTCCGCATCCAGCGAGGTGCGCACAACGACACGGGACAGAGCGACTACGGCGATGCGATCGTCGACCGAGTGATCTTCCCGCCGCCCCGGATCGTCCCCCGCCGATAGGCCGCACCCTCCGGGCCTCCTGGGCCGTTGTGCCGATGATGCGCAGGTCGCTGTTGCTGGGATTCGTTTCGACGTTCGCGGTCGCCTCGGTCGCATTGGCAGCCACGGGCGGACGCACGCCGAAGGCGACGCTCGCGCAGGCGGTCGGCAACACGAACCGCGCGCCGGCGCTGCGCTACGTCCTGGACATCGCCGTCACGCGTTCGCACGAGCCGCAGATGCGGCTGCACGTGCAGGGGAAGCGCGGCGGCCACTCGCTCTTCATCCACGTGCAGGAGATGTCCGCGGGCCTCGCCGGGCCGCACCAGTCGGCGATGATCGACGGACCGTTCCTGTACGAGGGCTCGCCGAACGGCGTCGCCGTCCTCGGTCACGTTCGGTGGCTGCGGGCGCCGCTCGCCCGCGTCGGCGCAGTGTCGAAAGCCGTCAAGACCGTGCACGACCTCAGTCCCTCGCCGCTTTTGCGCCTGCTCGACGAGTGGTCGCACGCGCGCACGCATTCTGCGAACGGGTCGTTCCACGGCACGGTCGCGTACGACGACCCGATCGTGCTCACGGCGCTGTCGGGGATGACGGGCGGCATCGAGTTCCGCAACCTCCGCTTCTCTGCGCGCATCGGCGGCGACGGCTACATCCACACGGTCACCGTCACCGGCCGCACGGCCGACGGCACGCGCACGCTGCGCGTGACCGCGCGGCTGTACGCGTTCGGCCGCCCCGTCCGCCTGACGCCGCCTGCCGAGGGCACGTTCATGGACCAGAAGTCGCAAGCCCTCGCCGAGTAGCCCGGTAGAGCGTCTATCGTCGCGGGCGTGTTCACCACGCGCCCCGAGCTGCGAGGCACATTCGGCATGGTCGCGTCGACGCACTGGCTCGCCTCGGCAGCCGGCATGGCCGTGCTCGAGCTGGGCGGAAATGCGTTCGACGCCGCCGTGGCGGCCGGGTTCACGCTCCAGGTCGTCGAGCCGCATCTGAACGGGCCGGGCGGCGACCTGCCCGCGATCCTCTGGCCGGCGGCGAGCGCTGAGCCGCTCATCCTGTGCGCGCAGGGGCCGGCGCCGCGCGCGGCCACGATCGAGCGCTATCGCGACGAGCTCGGCATCGACCTCGTCCCCGGGACGGGACCGCTCGCCGCGGTCGTGCCCGGCGCGTTCGGCGGCTGGCTTGCCCTGCTGCGCGACCACGGGACGATGGAGCTCGCCGACGTCCTCCGCTTCGCGATCGACTACGCCGAGAACGGCTACCCGGTCGTCCCGCGCATCGCCGGCGCGATCCGCAACGTCGAGTCGCTCTTCCGCGACGAGTGGACGACCTCCGCCGAGGTGTACCTGCCGGCGCTCGACGATCCCATCCACCGCAATCGCAAGCTCGCGGAGACGTATCGCCGCCTCGCATCGGCGGCCGACCCGCTCGAGGAGTGGTACGGCGGCTTCGTCGCGGAGGCGATCGTCGCGTTCCAGGAGCAGGAGTGGATGGACAGCTCGGGGACCCGGCACCGCGGGCTGCTCTCCGAGGAGGACCTACGGCCGTGGCGTGCGACGTACGAGCAGCCGCTGAGCGTCGACTACCACGGCCTTACCGTCCTGAAGGCTGGCCCGTGGAGCCAGGCGCCGGTGTTCCTGCAGCAGCTGCGCCTGCTCGAGGGCTTCGATCTCGCCGGGATGGGGCATGCGAGCGCCGAGTACGTGCACACGATCACCGAGTGCGCAAAGCTTGCGTTCGCGGATCGCGAGGCGTGGTACGGCGACCCCGACTTCGTCGACGTCCCGATCGAGCTGCT
>DASXLN010000335.1:0-4038 GCA_036496165.1 Gaiellaceae bacterium
GTCGTCGACGTCCACCTCGGCTACATCCAGGCGGGCGCCGAGCTGATCGAGACGAACACGTTCGGGGCCAACCGGTCGAAGCTCGCCGAGCGCTTCCTCGAGGACGAGCTGGAGGCGATCAACGCGGCCGGCGTGCGCCTCGCGCGCGAGGCGCGCGAGGTGTCGGGGCGCGAGGTCTTCATCGCCGGGTCGATCGGCCCCGACGCCGCGCAGGGGTACGCGGAGCAAGCCCAGATCCTCGAAGGACGCGGCGCCGACCTGTTCATGGTCGAGACGTTCTTCGACCTCGACGACCTCGTGACGGCTGTCGCCGCGATCCGAGGCGTGTCGAGCCTGCCGATCGTCGCGCTCATGTCGTTCGACGCCACCGCCGAGACAATTGCGGGCGTCTCCGCGCACGATGCGGGCGAGCGGCTGAGCGCGCTCGGCGTCGCAGCGTTCGGCGCGAACCATGGTGCGGGCCCCGCGGCGGCGATCAACGCGCTTCGGCAGATGAGCGGCGACGGCCGCGTCCTCGCGGCGCTCCCGAACGTCGGACTCGCGAGCATGTCGGGACACCGCGTCGTCTTCCCGCACGCGACGCCCGAGTACTTCGCCGACTTCGCGGCGCAGGCGCGCGAGCTCGGAGCGGGCATCATCGGCGGCTGCTGCGGGACGACACCCGCGCAGATCGCCGCCGTCCGCTCAGCGGTGGACGACGGCCTCGCGACGAGCGGCGGCCTCCGCGGCTCGCTGCTCGTGCGCATGCGGGAGGACGCGACGAGGGCCGCCGTCGAGAGCCGGCCGACCGAGCTCGCGCGGCTCTTCGATGAAGGGACGTTCGTCGTCTCCGTTCAGCTCGATCCGCCGCTCGGCGCGAATCCCGAGTCGCTCATCGAGACGGCTCGCGCGGTGCGCGACTCGAACAAGGCGCAGTTCGTCGACGTGAACGACAACCCGCGCGCACGTGCGCGCATGAGCGGGATCATGGCGTCGGTCGCGATCGAGCGGTTCACCGGCGTGGAGACGATCCCGCACCTGACGCCGCGCGACATGACGCTGACGGGGCTCGAGTCGATCCTGCTCGGCGCGCATGCCGAAGGCGTGCGGAACATCATGGCCGTCACCGGCGACCCACCCGAGGCGGGCGACTACCCCGGCAAGCACACGGTCTACGACGTCGACGCGATCGGCCTCGTCGAGCTGATCTCCAAGCTCAACCGCGGCGAGGACTGGCACGGCCGCGCGATCGACGCTCCGACCTCGTTCTTCCCCGGGGTCGCCGTCAATCCGACCGCGGACGATCTCGGCCTCGAAGCCGACCGGTTCCACCGCAAGATCGCGGCGGGCGCGCACTTCGCGATGACACAGATCCTGTTCGACCTCGAGCCGCTCGCGGCGTTCCGCGACCGCATCGGCGGCTGGCCGATACCGGTCATCGTCGGCGTCTGGCCGATTCGCACGATCGAGACCTTGATCCGCGTGCACAACGAGACGCCCGGCATGGTCGTCCCCGAACACGTGCAGGAGCGTTACCGCGCCGCCGGGGCGAACGCGCGCGAGGTTGGCGGGCAGCTCGGGCACGAGCTGATCGACGCCGCGCGCGAGGTCGCGGACGGCGTGTACGTCATGGCGCCGTTCCGCACGCCGATGAACGTCGTCGATTTCCTGCCGGAGCTTCAGCCGGACGCGCAGGACCCGGTCGACACCGATGCGGTGCCGGCGGAGTCGAGCACGGGCCGGACCACCGAGGCAGGCACGCCGTAGCCGCCCGGCGCGCCGATGCGCGCCGCGAAGATCGTCGACTCGACGGCGCCGTTCGCGTCGATCGCCGGCGCTCCCGAATCGCCGTGGCGGATGTCGCCGCCGACGGCGGTGATCGTCCGGGAGACCGGCCCGTTCCCGTATGCGTCCTGGGTGAGCGCGACCGCGGTGCGGCCGATGCGGCTCGGCGTGCTTTGCAGCGGGCCGTCCTCCGGATACCCGACGATCGCGACGGCGGTTCCCGGCTGCGGGTCGACGAGCGGGAGCGCGAATGCCGCGTGCAGGCCGCTCGTGCGCAGGACGGCGACGTCGTCGTGCGGGTCGTAGGCGACGACGTCGACAGCAGCGATGCCGGAGCTACCCGGAAGCTGGATGCCCGTGTCGCGCTCCCCGGCGACGACGTGCGCGGCTGTGACGACGAGGTCGTCCCTCGCGAACCAGCCGGTGCCTTCGATGCCGACGCCGCACGCCGTCCCGAGGACGCGGACGACGTCCTGCGATGCGTGCCGTACCGCCGCGTTGCCCGCGATCTCGCTCGGGGGCGCCTCGCTCGGCGGCGTCGGCCCGGCGATCGTGGGGAATGGGTCGATGCGTGCGAGCAGCTTGAGCAGTCGCTGCGGCGGCACCGCCTGGTCGAGGCGGCGCACGATCGCCGAGCGCTGCACGTCGCGCCGCAGGGACGACTGGCCGGGGACGAGGAGCAGCGTCGCGCTCAGCACCCAGATGAGGACGACGCCGGTTGCGGCGCCGGCGACGAGGCCACCGACGGAGTCGATGAGCCGGAACGGGGTGAGCCGGAGGCCGCCGCGCACCATCGAGCCGGCGATTCCGGCCGCCATCTGGAGGAGCACCGCGCCCATGACCGCGCCGACGAGCCCGGCGACCGGCGTCCACGCCGAGCCCGATCCCCCGCTGAGCAGGTGCGGTGCGACCCGCGACCCCGCATATGCGCCCGCGGCGAGGCCGCCGAGCGAGAGCCCCGTCACGACGAGGCCGCGCCGCATGCCGCCGAGCGCGCTGAGCACGACAACCGCGAGGGCGATCCAGTCGACGACGTTCGGCTTCACCGCCGCAGTCTTGCGGACGGGTGGGACGAGGCCCGGCTACAATGCGCCGTCCCCGGGGGCGTAGTTCAGCTGGTTAGAACGCCGGCCTGTCACGCCGGAGGTCGCGGGTTCGAGTCCCGTCGCTCCCGCTCTCGACTTACCGCCGCCTTGCTCGGCCACAGCGCGCGAGCTCGGCGGCCGTTTGAAAACGCCCTGGCTCGCCTCGGTACTAGGAGGTGCGCTGGAACCGCGCCACGGTGAAGCCGACGAGCAGCGGCGGGGCGAGCATGAAAATCACGAGCATCAGCGTCATCACGACGAGCACCGCCCCGCGCGTGTGGTCGTACACGAACGCGTACTCGATCATCCCCGCAATCACGACGTAGGCGAGGAACGTCCATCCGGCAACCTGACGGAACCGCCGCCACGCGAACTCATGCTGACGGGCCAGGAGGACCACACCCACGCCAAGGACGATTGCCGACGCCGCCAGCAAGCCGACGGCGGGGCCGAGCGGTGCGCGCTTCGGAAGGTAGGCGGCGAGATAGCTCACTCCACCGGCGATCAGTGCGAGCGAGAGCATCCACAGCCCGGTAACCGGCGGCACCTTTCGCTTGGCCCATGCTTCTTGTTCGGGACTGATCATCAGCTCGCGAGTCTCGTCATGATGATCAGGGTCCCGATCTGCATTGCGCCGGTGATCCCTGCCGTGAAGATGAAGCGGCGCATGAGCTTCTCGATCACCGCAGGGTTGGGCTGCGGCTTTCGCAGCTCGAAGAGGACGGCGATGTTCGCCGGCTCGAGCAGGCCGATGGCGATCACAGCCATCACGCCCACGACCGCGAACGAGGCCACGACCCAACCATGGCGCGGGAAGGAGGTATCGAGCATGCCGTTGTACCGCGCGAGCTGGAATCCAGCCGCGAGCGTCATCGTGACGAGCACGGGAATGATCAGCACGAGCTTCGGCATCAGCCTCTTGGTCAACTCGACACGCGCGGGGATGGACAGTCGCCCGAGGATCGGACCGAGCACAAACCCGAGGAAGAGGTCGAGGGCTGTCCAAATCCCGCCGCCGGCAACGTGGAAGAAGTCGAGCGCCCAACGTGAATTCGTGCCGATAGCGGCGATCAGGGCCGCGACGATGACCCCGACGAGCGGCAGCGCCTTGACCGGCAGGATCTCGACCGGCGCCTCCCCGGGCAGGCTCTCAGGTGCAGGTCCAGCGATGGAATGCTCTACCGCAGCC
>DASXLN010000336.1:0-4355 GCA_036496165.1 Gaiellaceae bacterium
GTGTGCGCGCGCCTTCGCCGCCGAGGGTTGCCGCGTCGTCGTCCACTACAACACGAGTCGGGAGCAGGCCGAGACGCTCGCGGCCGAGCTGGACGGCGCCATCGCGATCGGCGCCGACCTGAGCGACGAGTCGCAGGTCGATTCTCTGTTCACGCGCGCGCGCGTGGAGCTCGGCGGCGTCGACGTGTGCGCGGCCGTCGCGGGCGTGTGGCCGCGCGAGGACCAGCCGGTGTGGGGCCTGTCGCTCGAGCGGTGGGAAGAGATACTGCGCTCGAACCTGACGGTGACGTTCCTGACCGCGCGCGGGTTCCTCCGTGAGGTGGAGCGCACCGGGCACGGCAGCCTCGTCCTCGTCGGCTCGACCGCCGGCCGCTTCGGCGAGGCGGGGCACGCCGACTACGCCGCCGCGAAGTCCGCCGTCCAGGTCGGGCTGCTCCTGAGCCTCAAGAACGAGATCGTCCGGATCGCGCCTCGCGGCCGCGTGAACGCGGTCGCGCCCGGGTGGACGTACTCGCCGATGACGCGGGGCGAGCTCGACCCCGAGCTGGTCGAGCGGCTGTCGCGGACGATGGCGCTGCGTAAGGTCGCGGTCGCCGAGGACATCGCCCGCGCCGTCGTCGTCCTCGCCTCCGACGAGCTCTCCGGGCACATCACGGGCGAGCTGATCACGGTCGCCGGAGGGATGGAAGGCAGGACGATCCACTCCTAGACTAGGCCGATGGTCTGTCCCGCCTGCTCGACCGAGAACCGCCCCGGCCGGAAGTTCTGCGCCCGCTGCGGGTCGGCGCTCGCGCTCGCGTGCCCGAGCTGCGGTGCGGCGAACGAGCCGGCCGACGCGTTCTGCGGCGACTGCGGCGCCTCGCTCGGGGCGGAGCCGGCCGTACCCGCGCAGGAGGCCCCGTCAGCAGAGCGGCGCCTCGTCTCCGTCCTCTTCGCCGACCTCGTCGGGTTCACGCCGTTGTCGGAGACACGCGATGCCGAGGAGGTGCGGGAGCTTCTCTCGCGCTACTTCGACATCTGCCGGCGCATCATCTCCGTGTACGGCGGCACCGTCGAGAAGTTCATCGGCGACGCGGTGATGGCCGTGTGGGGGACGCCGACCGCGACCGAGGACGACGCCGAGCGGGCGGTGCGCGCCGCACTCGATCTCGTCGCGGCCGTGACCGCGCTCGGCGACGAGGTCGGGGCCGAAGGCCTGCGGGCGCGGGCGGGCGTGCTCACGGGCGAGGCGGCGGTCACGATCGGCGCCGCAGGCGAGGGGATGGTCGCCGGCGATCTCGTCAACACCGCAGCGCGCATCCAGTCGGCGGCGCAGCCCGGGACGGTGTACGTCGGCGACGCGACGCGGCGCACGACCGAGCAGACCGTCGTGTACGAGAACGCGGGCTCCTTCGAGCTCAAGGGGAAGGAAGGCCTGGCACAGCTGTACCGCGCCCTTCGGGTGGTGTCGGGGCTGCGCGGCTCGCTCAAGTCCCATGGGCTGGAGGCGCCGTTCGTCGGCCGCGACCGCGAGCTGCGGATGATCAAGGATCTCTTCCACGCATCCGCCGAGGAGGGCAAGGCACGGCTGCTCTCCGTCACCGGCATCGCCGGCATCGGCAAGTCGCGGCTTGCGTGGGAGTTCTACAAGTACTTCGACGGGATCGCCGAGACCATCTACTGGCACCGCGGCCGGTGTCTCCCCTACGGCGAGGGCGTCACCTACTGGGCGCTGGCCGACATGGTCCGCATGCGCTGCCGCATCGCCGAGGACGACGACACCGCAGAGGGGCTCACAAAGCTGCGTTCCGTGCTCGACGAGCACGTGCTCGATCCGGAAGAGCGCGCGTTCGTCGAGCCGCGGCTCGCGCATCTCCTCGGCTACGCCGAGGACGTCGAGCACGAGAAGCACGACCTCTTCGCAGCGTGGCGGCTCTTCTTCGAGAAACTGACGGCGACGTACCCGACGGTGCTCGCGTTCGAGGATCTCCAATGGGCGGACGAGAGCCTCCTCGACTTCATCGAGTATCTGCTCGACTGGTCGCGCGACCATCCGTTGTTCGTCGTCACGCTCGCGCGGCCGGAGCTGACCGAGCGGCGCCCGACATGGGGCGCCGGTCGGCGCAACTTCACCTCGATGTTTCTCGAGCCTCTTCCACCGGAGGCGATGGAAGAGCTGCTCGCCGGGCTCGTGCCCGGGCTGCCGCAGGACCTGCGCGATCGCATCCTCGCGCGAGCCGAGGGCGTGCCGCTGTACGCGGTCGAGACCGTGCGCATGCTGCTCGATCGGGGACTCCTCGTCCAGGACGGCCCCGCGTACCGGCCGACCGGCGCGGTCGACTCACTCGAGGTCCCGGAGACGCTACATGAGCTCATCGCCGCCCGGCTCGACGGACTTCCCCCGGAGGAACGGCGACTGCTCCAGGACGGCTCGGTGCTCGGAAAGACGTTCTCGCGCGAAGGGCTCGCCGCGTTGTCCGAGTTGCCGACCGAGCGGATCGACGAACTGTTGGGCTCGCTCGCGCGCAAAGAAGTGCTCGGCGTGCAGGCGGACCCGCGCTCGCCGGAGCACGGGCAGTACGGATTTCTGCAGGACCTCGTTCGCCACGTCGCATACGAGACGCTGTCGAAGCGGGACCGCCGGATACGGCACCTGCAGGCGGCGACCGCGATCGACGACATCGAGGTCGTCGCGGCGCACTACGTCGCCGCGTACGAGGCGGCGCCCGACGCCGACGACGCCGGCGCGATCAAGTCCAAAGCGTGCGACGCGCTCGTGCAGGCAGCGCGGCACGCCGCGGCGCTCGCCGCGGCGGCCGAGGCCCGCCACTACTACGAGCAGGCGGCGAGGCTCGTCGACGAACCGCTCGAGCGGGCCAAGCTTCTCGTCGATGCGGGCGACTGGGCAGGACGCGGCGCCGGCGTCGAGGAGGCAACTCCGATCCTCGAAGAGGCGCTTGCCGTCTACGACGACGCCGGTGACGCGCACGGGGCGGCGCGAGCATCGCTGCTGCTCGGCCGATTCCAGTTCTTCTCGGGACATCGCGACCAGGCGCTGGCCCGGCTCGAGCGCGCGTTCGACGTGCTTTCGCAGGAGGAGCCGAGTGAGGACCTCGCCGATGTCGCCGCGATGTTGTCGCGGGGCTACTGGTTCAGCGGCGACCTCGAGCGCTGCCTCGCCCGAGCGGACTTTGCACTCGACATCGCCGAGGCACACCGATTCATGAAGCCGCTCGTGCACGCGATGCGGGCGAAGGCCGCAGCCGTCTTCAGCCGCGGCCACGTCGAGGAGGAAGCAGCGCTGATGGAGCGCGGGTTGCAGCTCGCGCTCGAGTATGACCTGCTCGACGACGCGGCGACGTTCTACTTCATCCTCTCGGACAAGCGGTTCCGCGAAGACAAGTACCGGGATGCGCTCGACTATCTCGATCAATCGATCGCGCAGTCGCGGAAGCTCGGAAGCCGTCCGTGGGAGTCCTCCGGGAACGCGGAGCGGACGTACCCGCTGTGGATGCTCGGGCGCTGGGACGAAGCCGTCCGCACACGCGAGGAGTTCGACGACGCGATGCTCGACGCAGGCGGCGTCGTGCTCAGCATGCTGCAGGCGGTCGTCGACATCTATGCGCAGCGAGGCGACTTCGATGAAGCGCACCGCCTGCTCGGCCTCTTCGATCGGCTGGAGGGATCGAGCGACATCCAGGACCAGTCGACGTACGGGGCGGTGAAGGCGGCGCTGTTCCGAGCGGAGGGCCGGCTCGAAGAGGCGCTTGCCGCAGGGCTCGCCTCGATGCCGGCGGCGGAGGTGCTCGGTCCGAGCTTCCAGGGCGTGAAGCACGGCACGATCGATGCGCTCGAAGCGGCGCTCGCCCTCGGCGACGTCGCGAAGGCCGAGGAGCTCTACGCATTCGTCGACGGCATGCCGACCGCCGTTCGCTCGCCCTACCTGAGCACGCAGGTGCAGCGCATCCGCGCCCGCGTCGCCGGCGACGCCGACGGCCTCGTCGCAGCAGTTGCCGGCTTCCGCGAGATGGAGGCGCCGTTCTGGATCGCCGTCACGCTGCTCGAGCACGCCGAGCTCACCGGCGACGACGGGTCGCGGCTGGAGGCCCTCCAGCTCTTCGAGGAGCTCCGGGCGCGGCCGTGGGCCGAGCGCGCGGCGGGCCGCGAGCACGCAGAGATCGTCGCCTAGAAAAACGAAGCGGCGCCGTTGGCGCCGCCACGTCCCCCTGCCGCAGAGATGATTGCCGTCAGTCCCCGGGCGGAGTTCGTTGTCCGTATCGGCAGCCGGGAACCGCTCCTTTAGCCCCTAGACTGGCTTGGATGAGCCGATTTCTCGAGCGGCTGGCCGCCGGGCCGCCGATCGTGGCCGACGGCGG
>DASXLN010000337.1:0-4469 GCA_036496165.1 Gaiellaceae bacterium
GCGCCGTGCCGAACGATTCCGCCGGCGCGACGTGGAGCTCGACCGGGATCCCCTCGACGGTGATGCCGACGTTCGGCGCGACGAGCGACACGATCTCCGGGACCGACGCGAGGTCACCCGAGTGCGCCGCGACCGCGAGCCACGTGCACGCGTCCTTCCACCGCCGCGGGTCGCCGGCGGCGACGCCGCCGACCTCCTCCGCGATCCGCTCCACGAGTGCGCGGGCACGGTTGAGCAGCACCACGCGGGACGGCTGCACCGTCCCGCGCTCGATCGCGGCGACGATCTTCGCCTCGGTCTTCGGGCCGATGCCGGGCACCTCGCGAAGCCGTCCCTCCGCTGCGGCGGAGCGAAGCTCCTCGACCGTCCTGATCCCGAGCGCGCGGCCGATGTCGACCGCGCGCTGTGCGCCGATGCCGAGCAGGCGGCCGTACGCGGCGAGCTCCGGCGACACGGTGCGCTCGAGCTCGCGCAGCTCTGCGAGCTCGCCGGTCTCGACGAGCTCGCGGAGCCGCGTCTCGATGCCCGCGCCGATGCCGCGCAGCTCGCGCACGCGGCCCGTCCTGACGAGCTCGTCGATCGGCGCCGGCGTCGCCCGGATGAGGTCGGCCGCGCGCCGGTACGCGCGGTAGCTGTAGTACTGCGCGCCCGCGAGCTCGAGGAGCGCCGCGTACTCGTCGAGGCGCGCAGCGACTGCCGCGTTGTCCACTAGACCGCGGGCAGCTCGATCCGGAAGATGGCGCCGCCGCCGTCGTTCGACCGCGCGCTCACCGTGCCTCCGTGCGTCCGCGCAACGGCGGCGACGATCGAGAGCCCGAGGCCGACGCCGCCGCTCGCGCGCGAGCGCGACGCGTCGGCGCGGTAGAAGCGCTCGAACACGCGCTTGAGCTCCTCCTCGTCGAGCCCGGGGCCGGAGTCGGACACCTCGACGACGGCGCGCCCGTTTTCGCGCGACACCGTCACGTGCGCCGGCGCGCTGGCGGGCGTGTGCGCGCGGATGTTCGAGAGGAGGTTGTCGACAATCTGCCGCAGCCGGTCGCGGTCGCCAAGCACGACGACGGGCTCGGTCGTCACGTCGAGCTGCCGCTCCGGCTCGAGGGCGTGCGAGGTGTCGACCGCCTCACGGACGAGATCGTCGAGCTGCACACGGTCGCGCGCGAGCGGCCGCCCCTCATCGAGGCGTGCGAGCAGGAGGAGGTCTTCGACGAGCACGCTCATGCGTTCGGCCTCGCGGGTGATGCCCGACATCGACCGTTCCAGATCCTCCGGCCTGCTCTGTGCACCGCGCGAGAAGAGCTCTGCGTAGGCGCGCACGGCCGCGAGCGGCGTGCGCAGCTCGTGCGAGGCATCGGCGACGAAGCGGCGCAGCCGCGAGTCGGACGTCTCGATGCGGCCGAGCATCTCGTTGATCGCGTGGCCGACACGGCCCACCTCGGTTCGCTCGTCGTCGACGTCGACGCGGTGGGAGAGGTCGCCGGCGGTGATCGCCGCCGCGGTCGTCTCGATCTCGCGCAGCGGCCGCAGGCCGATGCGGATGGTCCAGAGCGAGAGCGCGACCATGGCGCCGAGCACCGCAGCGGTGACGAGCAGCTCGACCAGGAGCAGGCGGTGCAGCGTGTTGTCCTCGCTCGAGAGCGGCGCGGCGATGAGGAGGACGTAGTTCGGGAAGTCGCCCTCGACCGACGCGCGCACGCGGTACCGCGTCGCGCTGTCCTCGGACGAGACCGTGAGGAAGCGAACGTGGTCTCCCTCGGCGGTGTTCGCCCGCGCGGGCAGCGAGACCGCCGTCGGCACGCTCGGCGGCGACGCGACCTTCGCACCGGGAAAAGCGCGCCCGCAGTTCCAGCGTCGGAAGACCGAGCCGGAGATCGTCCGGATCTCGACGCAGTCGTTCGGCACCGTCGCGTCCTCCGGCCCGTGATCCGGCTCGCGGCCGAACACGGCGCTCTCGACGCCGGGGTGCACCTGGTTCAGCGTCGAGTCGACGCGTCCGAGCAGAAACGAGCGGAGCTGCGAGTACGTCGCCGCGTCGGCCGCGACGAGGCCGATCGCGGCGAGCACGATCACGCCGAGGACGAGACGGGTGCGAAGGCTCACTCCGAGTCGCCGACTTCGAGCATGTACCCCGCCTGCCGCACGGTGCGGATGCACGGCGTCCCGTGCTTGTTCAGCTTCCGCCGCAGGTAGCTCACGTAGGTCTCGACGACGTTCGAGTTGCCGCCGAAGTCGTACCGCCAGACGTTTTGCAGGATCTGATGCTTCGAGAGGACGCGCCGCGGATTGAGCATGAAGTAGCGCAGGAGGTTGAACTCGGTGCCCGTCAGCTCGATGCGCGTGTCGCCGCGATAGACCTCGTGCCGCTGCTCGTCGAGGGAGAGGTCGGCGAAGCGGAGGACGTCGCCCGGAAGCTCGCTCTGCGTCCGCCGCAGAATCGCCTGCACGCGCGCGACGATCTCCGCGAGGCTGAACGGCTTCGTGACGTAGTCGTCGCCGCCCGCCCGCAGCGCCTCGACCTTGTTCTCGATCGCGTCCTTCGCGGTGAGGAAGAGGATCGCGCTCTTGAAGCCGCGCTCGCGCATCCGCCGCCCCACCTCGATGCCCTCGAGGTCGGGCAGCATCCAGTCGAGCACGACGAGGTCGGGCTCGCGCTCCGCAACCGAGCGGAGCGCCTCGCGCCCGCCCGTGGCCTCGTCGACCTCGAAGCCCTCATAGCGGAGCGCCGTCGCGACGGCGTCGACGATCGAGGGCTCGTCGTCGACGACGAGGATCCGCTGACCCATGGTTCAAAGCCTCCCACGCATTCCTGTGAGTCGGCTGAGAAGGTTACGGAAGTCGCAAGAGCGGTATTTCTCTCTGCCCGTTTTCCACGTCAAAGGGGGGAAATCCGTGAGAGCCCTGGTGCTCGCCGCCGCGGCGGCCGCGATCGCGGTCGTTGCAGGCGTCGCTGCCGCCTCGACGTCGGTGACGATCACGTCGCCGTCGAACGGCTCGAAGGTCTCGTTGAAACGCACGCCGTACCTCGCCGTCGCCGGGACCGCGTCGTTCGCGGCCACGACGGCGGGCACGACGCGCTTCTACCTACGCCGCGACGGATGCGGCACCTCGAACGACAACCCGCACCTCAGCGTCACGACCGGCGCGGATGCCGGCGACGGCTGCGGGCTCATCCTGAATGCCGTGGGGCCGGTCGGCGACGCCGACCAGTCGGCCTTCATCGACTTCCCCGCGAGTGACGGGATGCCGCTCTCCCTCGACGGGACGAAGGCGATCCAGGGCCAGGTGGCCCTCACCGGCGCACAGGTCGGGCGCGCGGACGTCGACGTCACGCTCTCGGCACTCGTCGGCGGCCAGCCGGTGACGATCGGAAGCGCGACCGGCAGCGCCGTCCTCGACCCGACGGGGAACGACACGCCGGTGCCGTTCACGGTCCAGCCGAACGTCTCACTGGACGGGTCCGACGTCCAGGCGCTCGACCTGCGCGTGCGCGTGCACGGGCCGAACGTCTACAGCGGCTTCGTCGCGCTCGGCGGCGAGTCGTTCGTCGACATGCCGAGCCACGCGGCGAGCGTGAACGAGTCCGTCTCGGTCTCGCTCGACGATCCGACGTTCGCGAACACCGTGCCGGCACGGCTCGACGGAGCCAACTGGAGCGTCGCGGTCGCGACTCCGGCAATCGGAAAGCACACCCTCTACGTCCGCTCCGCCCAGGGCTTCGACACGTCGTCGACGTCGACCTCGACCTTCACGGTGACCAAATGAACAGAGCCCTCCTGATCGCAGTCGCACTGCTCGTGCTCGGCGCCGGCTCGGCCGGCGCCGCCGCACCCGCGCACCATCCGCTGTACATGCCGGACGCGCAGCACATCGCGAGCCCGGCGCTGCAGCCGCCGCCCGTCTGCTGCGTCCCCGTCGGGCCGCCGGTCGCAGGCGAGCCCGCACCGGTGAACATGGCGTACTTCGGCGGGCACGTGCAGGTGACGCCGAAGGTCTACCTCGTGTTCTGGGGCTGGGGCCAGGCCGGCGCGTTCGACCACACGACCCCGGGCATGCCGGCAAACGACCCCGACGGGGCTGCACAGCAGATGACGAGCTTCATCGGCGCAGCCGGCGGCACCGCGTGGACGAACGTCTCGACGCAGTACTACGAGCTCGACAACGGCCAGCCCGTCTACATCCAGAACCCGGGCAACATCCTCGCCGGGACCTGGTACGACGACACGAACCCGATCCACGACAACGTCACCGGTCTCGAGCTGGCGCAGGAGGCACAGCGGGCGGTCGCGCACTTCGGCGTCACCGACCTCGCGAACAGCCAGTTCGTGATCGCGCAGCCGCAGAAGTTCAACGAAGCCGGCTTCAACAGCGGCGCCGGGTACTGCGCGTGGCACGACTACACGCAGCCGCAGTACTACCCCGGCGTGCAGCCCGGCATCTCGTTCACGAACATGCCCTACGTCCTCAACTCGGGC